>JACRMR010000016.1 GCA_016214895.1 candidate division KSB1 bacterium | reverse complement strand
GTATCAAGCGCGTTCGCGAACTTCGCAACAAGATCGAGAACGAGGCCGCCCAGATGGAGCCCGATGTGCCCGCTCCAGACTCACGACAATTAGACCCGGGTTTGCCCGTGGCCACTGCAATAACCTAACCGGACAACGCTGGGACAACCTCATTCACGAAGGCCATGAAAAATGCCCCCCGAAGTGGGTATGGTGTGAGTCGCGACACACGACACCACAATCCACCGGGAGGGCTTCGTCATGGTACGCACGGCCAGCATCTTCAGTCAAATCCTCGCTCTCGTCGATCGCGTGGCCTTCCGTCGCCTCGCCCAAGACACCAAGGCCAACCGCTTCACCAAGAAGTTCACCGCGTGGGAGCACGTCGTCTCCATGGTCTTCGCTCAACTGGCCCAGGCCAAGAGCCTGCGGGAAACCTGCGACGGCTTGCAGTGCGCGGTCGGGAAGGCCCAGCATCTCGGGATCCAGAACCTCGCCAAACGTTCCACGCTCGCGTACGCCAACGAGCACCGATCCTCGGCCTTGTTCCAAGGGCTCTTCACGCACCTTGTGGAACGGCTTCCGGCCACCGTGGCCGATCGACCGAAGAAGAAGTTCCGGTTCAAGAACAAGCTTGTCAGCCTCGACAGTTCCGTGATCACGCTGTGCCTGAGCCTGTTTCCCTGGGCCAACTACACCCGCACCAAGGGTGGAGTGAAGCTGCACATGCTGCTGGATCACGACGGGTACTGGCCTTCGTATGCGCATCTGACCGAGGCCAACTGCGCAGACATCACCGTCGCGAGGACCCTCGCCCTGGCCAAGGGCTCCGTCGTGGTCATGGACCGCGGCTACGTCGATTACGAGCTCTTTGGCCGCTGGACACGCGACGACGGCGTCTACTTCGTCACACGCATGAAGACCAACATGGCTTACAAGGTCCTCGAGCAACGGCCACTTCCTCCAGAGAAAGGCCACTTGCGCCTCGACCAGGTCATCCAACTCACCAGCGACACGGCCCAGAAGCAGTGTCCGTACCGGCTGCGCCGCGTGGTCGTCTGGGATGCCGAGAACGAGCGCGAGTTGGTTCTTCTGACCAACCACCTCGACTTCGCCGCCGACACGATCGGCGACATTTACCGAGAACGCTGGCAGATCGAGCTCTTCTTCAAGGCCCTCAAGCAGAACCTCAAGGTGAAGACCTTCCTGGGCACCAGCCGCAACGCCCTGGAGGTCCAGCTTTGGACAGCTCTCATCGCCATGCCGCTGATCACCTTCCTTCGGTGGCGAAGCCGGCGAGGTTGGTCCCTGTCCAATCTCGTCGCTCTGCTGCGCTGGAATCTCTTCCAGTACAAGAACTTGGAGGAATGGCTCGACAACCCGTTCGACACCGGGCCGGGCCTACCCGACCACCCGCTGGCCCGACTGCCCGGCTTCGACCTTGGACAGCTGCCCAAGCTCTCGGCCGCCGAAGCCTGGCCCGAGACCTGGATACCCCGCTCGGCGGCGGTAGGCAACCGAGTCTCTCTGGGGAGCAGATGCAGAAGCTCTATCGCATCATTGCTGAGAAGAATCCCTTGCAGCTCAGTTTCGAGTTCGCCTTGTGGACCCGTTCTATGGTCCGGAAAGTGATCATAGATCGCTTCGGGGTGACCCTGAGCGAGTCCCAAGTGGGGCGATTGCTGCGGCAGATGGGCATGAGCCCCCAACGTCCTCTCCATAGGGCCTACCAACGAGACCCCGAGCGCGTCGAGAAGTGGTTGAACGAGGAATACCCTGCCATCCGAGCTCTTGCCAGAGAAGAAGGCGCTCAGATCTTCTTTGGAGACGAGGCGGGCGTTCGGTCTGATTATCACAGCGGCACCACGTGGGCCCCAATGGGTGAGACGCCTGTCGTAGAGACAACAGGAGCGAGATTCGGCGTGAATCTCGTTTCTGCTATCAGCTCCAAGGGGCAGCTGAGATTCATGCTGGTTGACGGGAAGATGACGGCCGAGAAGTTCATCAAGTTCCTCAAGCGCCTGATAGACAAACAAGATAAGCCTGTCTTCCTTATCGTTGATGGCCACCCTACCCACAAGGCAAAGGCTGTCAGTAAATACATAGAGGCAACAAATGGGCGGCTGCGGCTATATCATCTACCACCGTATTCGCCGGACTTGAACCCAGACGAACTCGTCTGGAACCACCTAAAGAATCACAAGATTG
>JACRMR010000015.1 GCA_016214895.1 candidate division KSB1 bacterium | reverse complement strand
CGGGCAACGGACTCTTGTGATTCCGCCGGATTTAGCCACCTGTGCGGATTGTCTGCGCGAGATCAAGGATCCTCATGACCGTCGCTTTGGCTATCCATTCCTGACCTGCACACAATGCGGCCCGCGGTATAGCCTGCTCACGGCAATTCCGTACGAGCGATCCAACACGACGATGGCAGTGTTCGAACTCTGTTCCGCTTGTCGCACGGAGTATTTCACCGAAGCAGATCGGCGCTTTCATGCGGAATCGATCGCCTGTCCCAAGTGTGGTCCGCGCCTACGCCTGTGGGATGAGCAGGGCCGTGACGTTGCGAGTGGTGAGGCGGCTTTGCGTCAGGCTCATGGCATGCTCGATCAAGGACTCATTGTCGCGGTGAAGGGACTGGGTGGGTTTCAGCTCTGGGTCGATGCGGCATCGGAGGAGGCTGTCCGTCGATTGCGGGATCGCAAACGACGGCCTGAAAAACCCTTCGCCGTGCTATTCCCGTCCGTTGATGCGATTAGAGACTATTGCCTGTTGTCGTCGGACGAGGAAGCGCTTCTCTGTTCGTCCCAAGCGCCGATCGTCCTGGTGCGGAAGCGGCAGGATGCAGTCCTCGCCGAGGCCGTGGCGCCTGGCAATCCCTATCTGGGCGCGATGCTACCGGCGACACCGCTGCATCATCTTATGATGGCGGCGCTCAGGCATCCTATGGTTGCCACGAGCGGCAATCGATCCGAAGAACCCATCGTGACCGACGAGCGGGAGGCTGGATGGGGAACAAAAAGAAAACCCCAAAGCCGATGTGATGATCCTCCGGCGAGCGCGAGGCTATGTGCCGCAGGCCATCCGCTGGAATGACGACGTCTCAGATGGAATGGCGAAAGGTCCGATTCTCGCTGTGGGTGGACATCTGAAAAACACCATCGCTCTTCTGACGGGCAATCGCGTGATGCTCAGTCAGCACCTTGGAGATCTATCTACCATGGAATCGGACAGGGCCTTCCGGCAGGCAGTTGAGGATCTCCAGCGGTTGCTTGACGTTAAACCGCAGGCCATCGCCTGTGATCTCCACCCTGATTATCATTCGACCAGCTTCGCGCGGACGTTGAGCGAAGCCCTACCTGTTCCTCTGGTTCCTGTGCAGCACCACCATGCCCACGTGGCCTCCTGCATGGCGGAACACAAACTCGACGGTGAAGTACTCGGCGTTGCCTGGGACGGAGCCGGATATGGAACGGACGGGCAAGTGTGGGGTGGAGAATGTTTGATCTCGAGCTATCGGCAGTTCAGCCGGTTTGCTTCCCTCAAGCCCTTTCGGTTGTTGGGTGGAGAGGCAGCCATGAAAGAGCCCAGCCGATCTGCGGCAGCGCTCTTGTGGGAGCTGATGGAAGAGAAGATGCTGGTGCACGATGTACCTTCTTGGAACGTGTCGCACGGTCAGCGTGAGAAGTTCGCAAGTCTATTGAAGTCCGGCATCGCGTCGCCTTGGACCTCAAGCATGGGGCGACTGTTCGCCGCCGTGGCATCGCTCACCGGCCTGTGCCACCAAACTTCCTTTGAGGGGCAAGCGGCCATGGCCGTTCAGTTTGCTGCGGAGCAAGAAGCGGAGGCAGGCGGGGACACGGTCGAAGGATATCCGATGGATCTGGTCCCCAGTCACAGTTCCGATACAAAGTGGACGATCGATTGGCGTCCCATGGTGAGCGCCGTCTTAGACGATCTTTGCCGAGGCTGCTCTTCTGTACGGATTGCGGCCCGGTTTCATGCGGGCCTTGCTGAAGGCGTTGTTCGTGTTGCCCACACAGCTGGCCTGCCGCGTGTCGTCCTGACCGGCGGCTGTTTTCAGAATCGATTGCTTCTGTCATTAGTGAGACACCGGTTGGAGAGTGCAGGATTCACCGCCCATAGTCACCATCTGGTTCCGCCCAACGATGGGGGATTATCGTTGGGACAGGCGGTCGTTGCTGCTCACTGTCTGAATGACATTCGGCGAGAAAGATAGAGACTAGTGTTGCATCACACAAATTCTACTAGTAATCCGCTCA
>JACRMR010000014.1 GCA_016214895.1 candidate division KSB1 bacterium | reverse complement strand
ACCGAACTCATCAAGACGGTGCGTGGCCATCTCCATCGGCGACAGAAACAGCCCCTGGTGATCAAGAATTTCTTTCAAGAACAGCATGTGCGGTATGCTGCCTGAAGAAGTACGCACTATTTGATGGTCGGCTCAGTAAGAAAGCGCATATCGATTGATACCTATTGATTAAACACTAGAAGAACTGCCATCCTATGCGGCCTCAAGTCGGCATCGAGTGTATCAGTGGAGTGCGCAACGTGAGAAACGCATCGGCATGAAGAGAAAGGAGGAAGGAGACCGATGTGAACGGGGCACACATCCGCAGGGCGTGGAGGTTGATGAAGCATGAGGGCGGATACAGCTGCGACAATACCCGTTCTTCCTCATAGAACTTGGCCGATGATGAGGTGATAAAAAGGACAAACCAATGGCATTAGGAGGCGATGATGGCAGTGATCAACGGCACGTCGGGCAATGACATCCTCAACGGCACAATTCTTAGTGACCAGATTTTCGGATTCGGTGGTAACGACACCCTCAACGGCAACAGCGGCAACGACACGTTGAACGGTGGCACCGGCAGTGACGTACTCAATGGCGGGGCCGGCGATGACGTACTGAACGGCGACACCGGCAACGACACTGCCGATTACAGTACGTCGACGGCAGGGGTCACGGTGATCCTCAATCTCGCAGGCGCGCAAAACACCGGGGGCGCAGGCACCGACACACTCACGAGTATTGAGAACCTCATCGGCTCAAATTTTAACGACGAGCTTAGAGTCTTCGGCCTCTTCGACAATATTACTCGCCACTACACGCTCAACGGCGGGGCCGGCGATGACCATCTCTCGGGTGGGAGCTCTGCGGGTAATAGCACCGTCACGCTCAACGGCGGGACCGGCAACGATCAGCTGAATCTTCTTTATTCTGGCACGGCCAACGGCGATGCCGGGAACGACAACCTCTGGGCTATTGGACGCGGCAACGGTACGCTGAACGGTGGGGACGGCAACGACGTGCTGACGGAGCAGTGGAAAGACAATCTCAGAGGCAACTACACGCTCAACGGCGATGCTGGTAATGATCAGCTCCTTGGCGACGGCACGCTCAATGGCGGCACCGGTAATGACCAGCTCGTGGGCGGCACCGGCAACGGTACGCTCAGCGGGGGCAGCGGCAATGACGTGCTCAACGGCGGGGCGGGCAATGACCTGCTGAACGGGGGTACCGGCAACGACACAGCCGACTACAGCACGGCGACGGCGGGGGTTACGCTCTTCCTCAATCAGTCGGGCGCACAGGACACCGGGGGAGCGGGCACCGACACACTGGTGAGCATTGAGAACCTCATCGGCTCAAATTTCAATGACAAGTTCGCGATTGTCAACCTCTTTGGTGACCCTCGCTTCTACACGCTCAACGGTGGGGTCGGCGATGACGAGCTATTTGGAGAGGGGTCTTATAACCCCATCACGCTGAATGGCGGGACCGGCAACGACAAACTGACTATCGCTTCTGGCACGGCCAACGGTGATGAAGGTGACGATAAGCTCTCTGGCAGTGGCACGCTAAATGGTGGGGCGGGGAATGATGAGCTCAATGGCGACGGCACGCTGAATGGTGATACGGGTGATGATCACCTCGTTGGTAACGCCACCCTGAATGGCGGGGCTGGCAATGATACACTGTGGGCTCCGGGTACCACGAGAGCAAGTGGTGCTGAGGGTACTCTCAACGGCGGGTCCGGCAATGACTGGTTGCGTGCTGCGGATGGCACATTTACGCTCAATGGCGGGGCCGGAGCCGACATCCTAGAGCACGGGACCGAGGTTAGTATACGGACTGGCACTGAGTTGACCTTTAAGTACACATCGGTCAACGACACTCCGTCCGGCAGTGGCCGGGATACCATCATCGGTTTTGCCGGAGAGACCGGCGATACAATCGATTTGTCCGCGATCGATGCCAATGCCCTGCTGGCCGGCAACCAGACCTTCACCTACATTGGCACCGCGACCTTTACGGCAGCGGGCCAGCTCCGATACAACACGACTAGCGGCATCCTGTCCGGCAGCACCGATGCGGATGCGGCATCGGAGTTTCAGATTCTGCTGGTCGGCATCCCGACGGTCACAGTCGGAGGAGCGGGCACCGACGTCATCCTATAAGGCGCGTGACGCCACGAAGGGCCCCCCTGTCCGGGGCGCCCTTCGTGGGCCGAGACGGAGATATCGAAATCCGATGTCATGAGCGTTACGGTATGCCTACGGGTTTGAAAGCTTCAGGCAAAATGAGGTATTCAAGAGCCTTCTTTGAGCGATTGTCCGTATGGGAGCATGGGGCTGATCATTTAGAGAGGCCTCTGTTACTCCCTCACGGTTCCATGAACTCACAGCAACCATGACGAAACCAAAGCTGACCACCTCAGCGACACCTCTGACGAGCGAGTCGTCTGATCTGCAACGAGCCTTGGCGGCCTGTCGTCGGTCCTTCCTGACTACCGCGTTTTTTAGCCTGTTCGTGAATCTGCTGATGCTCGTGCCGGCAATCTACATGCTCGCCGTGTATGACCGGGTGCTGATGAGCGGGAGCGAATCGACGCTGCTGATGCTCACGGTCATTACGATTTTTCTCTTCCTGGTGCTTGGCGGGCTCGAATGGATCCGGTCACGGATCATGGTCGCCACGAGTGCCCGACTCGATGAGCACCTGGGTGAACGGGTCTTTGACGCCATTTTTACCCAATCCCTCACCAGCAGCGGAACGGTCGCTACGGCCCAACCCCTGACCGATCTCTTGCAGATCCGGCAATTCTTGACCGGCCCCGGGTTGCTGGCCTTTTTCGATGCGCCCTGGATCCCGATCTATGTCGGGCTCATGTTCCTGTTTCATCTCTACTTCGGGGTGGTGGCGGTCCTGTCCATGCTCCTGTTGGCGGGGCTCGCGTGGTGGAATGAGCTGGCGACCCGCACCGATCTCGCGGAGGCGAACCGAGAATCGATCGAGGCCACCCAGTTCGTCCAACGCAATGTCCGCAATGCCGAAGTGGTGGAGGCCATGGGTATGCTGCCTCGCTTACGAGCACGCTGGTACGCGCGACACATGCAGGTGCTCGCGCTGCAAAGTCGGGCCAGCACCAAAGCCGGGGGGCCTATCTGGCCATCCAGAAGGCGATCTCTCCAGGCCTAGTCATCTCCGGGTCCATTCTCTTGGGCCGGGCGCTCGCGCCGCTCGACCAAATGATTGCCGGCTGGCGAGGGTTTCTCGGGGCGCGCGAGGCCTATGGACGGCTTGATACGCTGCTCCGAACCATCCCCGAACGCGCCGCCCGCATGTCATTACCACCACTACGGGGGCAGATCACACTGGAGGACCTCGTCATCGCGGTGTCGGGTCGGAACGAGCCCATCCTGAACGGGGTGACCCTCACGATCGAACCGGGGACGACGGTGGCGCTCATCGGACCCAGCGCGGCCGGCAAATCCACGCTGGCACGGGCGATCCTCGGGCTGTACCGTCCAGCGCGCGGACGGGTCTGCCTTGATGGCGCAGACCTCCACAACTGGGATCGGACCCAACTCAGCCAGTACGTGGGCTACCTCCCGCAAGATGTGGAATTGCTCGACGGCACCGTCGCGGAGAACATCGCGCGCTTCGGCCCGATCGAGGCGGACCGTGTGGTCGAAGCGGCCCGATGGGCGGGGATCCATGAGATGATCTTGACCTTGCCGCAGGCCTGTCAAGGGTCATCCAAATCTCCCCAGCTCGGGTCATCAAAAATTCCCCACCCGGGTTAAGTGGTCGCCGCCGTTTCCTCCAGTCGGACAAGCCCCGCTTTCAGTTTCTCCTTGAGCC
>JACRMR010000013.1 GCA_016214895.1 candidate division KSB1 bacterium | reverse complement strand
TCGATCAAGTCTACAATCAGGAACGGCTGCACTCCCGCTTAGGCTATGTGCCGCCGGTCGAGTTCGAAACCCAATATTATCAACCCGCCCTCACCCCATAACCAGCTGGGAGATCGTGTCCAAAATACGGGGTGCAGTACAGTTCCTCACATATATTAGGTCGGCCGGTACTGCGGATAAGGTTAGTATCCACCGCCTGAGCATAGGAGAAACCAGCCATACCGACACCAAAGTGTCAGAGGGCGTCTGCAGCGCCCACTCAACCGTCTCCTTTGCGTGGCCTACGCGCCATTCATCACCCCAACCTGGGCCAACTATTGAAATCCCGGATACCGGAATCGTATCCGATGTAGTAGCACATAGTAGACAGTTTTGCCCAGAAGGTGCAACGTACCTGTACGATTGATCACTCATACTCACAATGTCGGCAATTGTGAATGAGCCCGTGTTTGGCCCCGTCCACCAGACCTGTTCGCCCCCGGGGCTGACGCGCAGCAATCCGGGCGAGTTAAAACCAAGGGAGACACTAATGATCAGTCCTCCGTCGAAAGACCTTGCAAACACACGCCCAGGCTTTGCCAGTGGATCCAATGTGAGCAGCGTGCCCTCGTTTGTGAAACGCCCGATTGCTGCGCTTGAAACAACGGAGATGATACCGTCTGCACCCACGGAAACGTCTTCCCACCTATCGAGCGCGAGTTGACTGCTGTCTACCCACATTACATTACCAAACTCGTTCGTCTTGACTACGAGGGCCTCAATTTGAGCAGGCGGCCCGTTCCAATATCGGTCTCCTACGCATACAAAGCCGCCATCAGGGCAGACATCGATATCTGACAGAGTTGTGTAATCTCCCCCAAAATCCAACACGTGAGTCCAAAGCGTGTTTCCTCCAGCGTCGATCGATAATATCCTGGTAGTGTTGGGAGAGTTCCAGTCGGAATTCCATCCGATTACCGCATAGCCGCCCGACATGGTGGCAACCGCATCCCAAGGTTGAAGTAGCCCAATAGTATCATAAGCCTGGACTTCCCCTTCCGCGCTTACTCCCATGGCTATGCCGTATATCCCGCTCGCTGATGCGCCAAAGACAATACATCCATTGCTGGACGTTGCGCAGATAGCCTTCGATATTTGCCCATCCAATTGCTGCGTTCGGCGCGACCAGACAGTGTCTCCGGCGGGCGTATACCGGACCACAAGAGTCGGGTAGTTTGTTCTATCAAGTCCGCATGCGACGACGTCACCGTTCGTCATCACTGCTAAACGTTCAAATATGCATGATGGAAATGTCCTTGTCCATGCCGTGTCAACAGGCTGCGCAAGAGCACCTTGCACCCCTACAGACAAAAGGACGAATAGCCAGGCACGAATCTGCATAATGTACTCCTAACATCATGGCCTGAACCAATGCCTAAGATTCCATGCGAGCGAAAGATGCCAAACTTCCAGCGGAGATTCGCTCGATCACAGGCGCACGCCAAAGTGGGAATCTTCGGCTTAAGACTCACTCGTAAGTATAGTTTTTTTTGCACGAATTCAAGGGCTTAGGCAGCGAACACTTGAATCTATCATAATATGAATCAATAAGTCAGGTTAACCTTTCTGTGCGACTGGCAAAATTCTCCCGACCAGACATGGCACGTCAGCCGAAATCCCCTACAATCTTCGTACGAATATTGTAGGGGTTTGTTTATCAAGGGCTTGATGCAGATCATCAAGGGACGTATGTTCAGGACATGCACCGTATCAGGTTCAGACGGATTTCGGAAGCCCGGATTCTGGCGGGCGATCAGACCGGTCGCAAGTGGGAGGTCATGGTCATCAGGGCCGGTCTCTCCCATAACCTGTGCCCGGAAGGCAATCGCTACTTCTACGATGCGGCCATGCTCCAAGAGGCCATGCCTCTCTTTGACGGCGTGCTCGCCTATGCCTTCGAGTTCAGCCCGGAGTACTTCAATCATGTCCCCGACGGCGCAATTCCGATCAAGCAACAGGCCGGGATTGCGAAGAACAAAGTCGGCGAATACAGAAAGCCACATTGGGGCACGGACGACGAGGGCAACGAAGGCATCATCTGCACATTGACGCTCGTTGACGATGAACTTGCGGGCAAGATGCGCGAGGCGTGGAACAGCGGCCTGCGCGATTTCGTCGGCTACTCCATTGACGGCGAAGGCGACTATAAAATCAAACAGGCAACCGTTCGACTCCATGACCAAATTCAACACGAGCCAACATTTTCGATTGATCTTCGCGAGCGAACGATGTGTAGTACTCCAGTGTGGTCTTGTCTGACTGGTGCCCGACCCAGTCCATGACCATTTCCAGCGGAATTCCAGAGACAAGGCAATGAATGATGAACGTCCGCCTGAGATCGTGGAAGGTCAGGGCGTCAAGTTGCGCGTCGGCTTGAACACGCTTGTAAACGTCGTCGAGGTGACCACTGCCGCGATGCAGATTCGAGATGTTGCCGAACAGCCGGACACGAGTTTGGGGTATCTCATCGAGCAAGGCACGTAAGACAGGAGCAATAGGAACGGCTCGCGTCTTCGCCGATTTCATGGCGGGCACAAAGATCCGGTTGGCGGTATAGTCGATCCAAGACCATTCGCAAGCCAGTGCCTCGGATTTACGCATACCCGTGTACAATAAGAAACCCAAGAACCATGAGAGGGGCTCGCCATTGTAAGTCGCCGCTGAAGCGCCAGCGAGCAAGCGGGAACACTCCTCCGTGCTATAGTAGCGGATTGGCTTAGTACGCTGAACTTTAAGCTTTTTGAGGCGCGGCGGTGTCCAGTCGAGAATGCTGCCGCACCAACCAAGAAACGTACCTACGCGCATCATGTGATTATTGACCGTCGTTGGCGATAGCTCTTCTCGGCTCCCGCGTCTCGTACTTCCGCGCTGTATCAGCCAATTGCGAAAGTCGATCAAATCAGCCAATGAAATGCTGCGAATTGGCCGGTCGCTGTAGTTATCAAGGAATAGAGAAAGTGTGTTCTTGTGCAGCCAGAGCACGCGTGGTTTCAGAAGCTCGTGTGAGCGCGTGTCCAAGTAGCGTTGCGCGTTTGTCTGAACAGTGTTGGAATCGTGGCCTTCCGGTCGCAGAGGGTTTCTCCCTGCCTTCAGCTCCGATTGCATGCCCTGAACGATCTCTATTGCGTTCCGTTTGCTGCATTCGGTCGTCTTCAGACCCGTAGAGAACTTCTTCCACTTGCCATCCTTAGTCTTCACCGCGCCAAACCAGTATTCGCCTGACTTGAGCTTTCGCTTGTAAACTGAGGGCATCCTAATTCCTCTCAGGCTTTGACATGTCAAGCGGCCTGCCACTCGCAAGTTTCTCCCGTTTCACAAATGGCTTGCCTCGCAGTCCCTCGCTAGTTTCCAGCCAAAACACCAACGCCTGTTCGACAAGCCGCGATAGTGGAATCCGAAGCTCATAGGCCGCCCCCTTGATTCGTGAGACGGTTGTTGGATCAACTCTGACGGTGACGCTCACAAGTTTAGTGTGTCCGGTTTGTTTTTCGACCTTGGACTTCCGCACACTGGAGCCAGCGGATCGACCACGGACGCGGTTAGAGGGTCTTGGAGGTTTCCGGTCGGGCATAGGTCTGTTCCGCAAGCGTATCAGGAATTATTATGAGTGCGATAATGTGCCTTTTCGCACTCATGGAGAATCTTAGGCACAATTAGTCTATAGACGCAGCAACCAGTTTGGCAACCTCGCCGCCCATGTCCCGCCGATTGTCGTCATACACGGTGAGGGTACGAATATCCTTGTGTCGCGAGAATCGTTGAACACTGCGCACGTCTCCGTGCATTAGGTCCAGAGCTTCGGTGATCGCCGCATGGCGCAGTCCGTGCGGATTCACCTTTAACCCAACCGCCGCCCCAAGCGCAGCCACGATTCGCGCAATGCTGTAACCAGTCAATCTCCCGCCCTTTCTGGCCCGGTCCATGTTCACGAACAGCGGGAGGTGTCCGGCTTGCCTCAGGTATGACCGAACCTCAATCCAATTGCGAAGCGCGCGCTGAGTTGACTCTGGCAGCGTCAGAGTCTCGCGTGCTGAGCGACTCTTTCCAAGTACGGCAAGCGTGCCTTCCTTCAAATTGAGATGCTCTACGTTTAGGCTGACAACCTCACCGCGTCTCAGGCCGAGATCATAGAGCAACCGGACGATGGCCACATCTCTGATCCCCTTCGGATCTCCTCGGCCAGTTGCCGCAGCGAAGAGGTTGCTCACGCCCACACGACCCGGGCCTCGCGTGTCGCGGTATGCCTGCCCTTTCACACCCTCGATTTCGAGCGTCCAGTTTACGCGTCCAAGAGTGCGCGCCAGCTTGACCAAGGAACGAAGTGCAGCAAGTCTCCGATTAACCGTGGCTGGCTGTAGTGAGCGTGCTATCAGATTCGCGCGATATGCAAGCACAATTGCATTCGCCTCACCGTGCGGAAGCTCAATCAGAGCTTGCGCGGCCATCTCGGCAGACCGCATGTTCGTGAACGCAGCAAAATCCTCGATGTCCCGGCGGTACGCGGCCAGCGTCGTCGATTTTCTCCCGGCCAAGAAAGCCTGGACGAGATTTCCGGTTGCAATCAGGTCGGTGTAATTCGGAGCGCCGACAGACGAAACTGCCATTGTGTTAATATTACTCGACATAGCTCGATATCTCTATTCATGGAACGGCGAATTGGAATTAATGTAATAAATGATTTCATTAATTGCAAGCGGAGGCGTTCACATAATTGACTTCCGAGATCCGTGGTGGACATCAATACTCCCAAGCATCATGGGCCAGCGGCGCGGAGTTCAATTCTTGCTTCCGGCTGCGCCAATTCGGCAAGTGCTTGTCCATAAGCTTGGTGAATCGGTCACTGTGGTGTCGTTCAATCAAATGCACGAGTTCATGAACGACGATGTACTCAATACACTGCTCTGATTTTTTCACGAGTTCGAGGTTTAGCCAGATCCGTCGAGCTTCGACATTGCAACTTCCCCACTTCGTTTTCATCCGCTTTATGCCCCAATCTGCTACCTTCACGTTCAGGCGGGATTGCCACTTCTCTAACAGTTGTGGAATCAGCGCCTTTAAGTGATCGCGGTGCCAACGCTGAAATACTCGCGAGCGGAATTCGGCACTGGACTCGGACTTGACATACAAGTCAATCGAGGTCTTGCCCTTCAAAGCTACTCTGGCTGGGCCTTCATTAATATGGACGCGAAGACGATACCGCTGCCCAAGGAAGTAGTGGCTTTCACCAGACACGTATTGCCGCTCAGATTGCCGTGACTGCTCCTCGAACTTGGCCCGCTGCCGCTTGATCCAGCCGAGTCTGCTGATTATCGCAAGTCGCACGGCCTCGTTAGACATCAAGAGCGGTGCGGCAACTCGCACTCGTCCGTTCGGTGGATAGACGCCGAGATGCAAGTTCTTGATGTTCTTGCGCACAATGTCAATCGACATACCGCTGACGGTGATGCGTCGCGTTTCAGTAATCACGTTGGTTCTTTATCAATTCGAGAACTTGATCAATTACAGCCTCGTCCTCGCCGAGTACTGATTTGATGGCAAGCCGCACTTGCTTAAGCTTGAACGGGTTGGATCGCCAATCATCCTGTCGACTTGTCATCACAGCACGGTCAACGTCAATGGCCAGCTTTTCATTCCTATTCAAATTATCATAAAGCGCGCGTTTGGCGTAAGTGTCTAATGTTTTCGGATAGGCAATTCCACCGTCCGGATTCTTAGCCTGTCTGGTCAAGTCCACGATCTTGGCCAAGTACTCCTCATATTTCACCGTCTCGGCCTTACGCTGGGCAATGAGGGCGTCTAATAGCTCCGACATGCGCTCATAATATTTCGGATTGAACGGCTTCTCGTCGACAATCAATCTGCGAACATTGTTCTCGATAGTCTCGGCAACTGCCTCTTTGTTTTCCCGCAGTTCTTTGGGAAGTTCCCGCACAGCATCTGCACCACGCTCGACGATCAGCTCGATCAGCGACATGTCGTCGAGTGCGGAAATCTTTCGACTGTCTTCAGCGCGAATGTAAGAGTCAATGAGATGGCGCATCGCGGGTTCATACTGCTTTAAATCAATATAGTCACCGCTGGCAAGCTTCACTTCGTCCCGTAATTTGTCAAAGTGATCGACTTCTTCCTTCAGTGCCGTGATCTCGGTTGGTGTGTAGCCAGCATCTTCCAGATCATTGGCGATGTTGGCAAATGCCCGCAATAGTGATGCAGTCATCTTGTAGAGTGCGAGCCGCTTCGGTTCATTTTCTTTCAATTGCGCGGCATCGCCCGATTCAGATGTACAGAAGAAGTGCCGGTAAGCGTCGGAATCCTTGGGCATCTCTACCGGCTCACACAGCGCCTTGATCGCCTCGCGCTTCTCCTCCAAGTCTTCTCTTGCTTTGGCAACTCGGTTTTTCAAGAGTCCGGCGACGTCTTCCTTCTCGTAGTTATCAAGTGCGCCAGATGTATAGTCATGTACGGCTGTTTCAAGGCTGTTGAACAAGTCCTTGTAGTCGATGATGAATCCATAGTCCTTATCTTCGCCATCACGTCGATTGACTCGGCAGATGGCTTGAAACAGGCCATGATCTTGCATCTGCTTGTCAATATAGAGGTAGGTAGCCGATGGCGCGTCGAATCCGGTCAGCAGCTTGTCCACCACGATGAGGAGTTTCATCTGGCCCGGCTCTTTGATGAACTTCTCTTTGACTTCCTTTTCAAACTCCTCGATCCTTTTGATGGCGCTATCGACCGGTTCATTGAACCACTGCGCCAGCATCTTGCAATAGATATCGTACTTCCGCAGCTTCTCCGTCATTCCTTCGCCACTCTCTTCGCCTTTAATCTGCGAAGCAGAAGCCCGATACGATGTTACAATCGCACACTTATCCGCTAAATCCGTGTAGGAGAACAGCTCATAGATTTTACATGCTGAATAAATGCTGTCAGAAACCAGCATCGCGTTACCGTGCCCGTCCATCAATCGCGGTCTTGTTTCCATGTCGAGCATGATGTCAGCAACGATTTTCTCCAAGCGTGACTGACTGGAAAGCACTTTCTTGAGTGTTCCCCATCTCTGCTTGAGTTGTGCCTTAGCCAAATCAGTGAGGCCGCGAGTCTTCGCCTCGAACCAGTGGTCGATCTTTTCTTGAGACGTGATGTTCTGTTCAATATCACGCGCTTCATACCGCAAATCCACGACGACGCCGTCTTTCACCGCCTCGTCCCACTTATAGGTGTGAATGTACGGACCGAAGACTTCGACGCTCTTTTGCTTGTCGGCTTTGAGTAGCGGAGTCCCCGTGAAGCCGATGAACATGGCGTCCGGCAGAATCGCCTTCATGGCTTTGTGCAATTCACCGGACTGCGTGCGGTGGCATTCATCTACAAACACGTAGAGGTCGCCTTTGGCTTTGAAATCGT
Source organism: candidate division KSB1 bacterium (assembly GCA_016214895.1). Taxonomy (NCBI): domain Bacteria; kingdom Pseudomonadati; species Candidatus Zhuqueibacterota bacterium. The sequence continues at coordinate 124,617 of JACRMR010000013.1, read as the reverse complement.
GTGGCAGCGCCTTCTTCACCTCTTCGATATACGCATCAATGTCGCCGACTTCTTCGCCCTCCTCTACGCGACCGAACTTGTGAATCAGCGAACAGATTAACCACGGCTTTGTCGAGTTAAGCTTTTCGATCAGATCAGTCCCGCTTTCTGCGCGGTAGATATGCTCGTCAATCCCGAGAAAGATCTTCTCGATCTGTTCGTCGAGTTCGATGCGGTCGGTGATAATCAGGATACGAGCGGCTGAGTTAAATTCGCGAATCCACTTCGCAAGCCAGACCATCGTTAGGCTCTTGCCTGACCCCTGCGTGTGCCAGATGATCCCGCCTTCGCGCTTGCGTACCGCTGTTTGCGCCGCCTTGACCCCGAAATACTGGTTCGGGTAGCTGATCTTCTTTGTCCCGGCGTCGAACACGATGAAGTCGTGAATTAGCTCTAACAGGCGCTCCTTACTACAAAGTTGCGTCAGTGGCCGGTCGAGCAGGCTTTCAATCGCGCTCGGCTCTTTCCACTTCAGATAATACTTTTCGGGAGTCTTGATGACGCCGTAACGCAACCCTTCGGTGTCATTCCCCGCCATGATGAGTTGGATCGTGGAAAAGAAGGGCAGAATGAACTCGGGCTTCTGATTGTCAAGATTCTGGCGAATGCCCTCGGCCACCGAGACTATCGAGCGCTTGAGCTCCAACACACCGAGCGCAATCCCGTTGACATAGAGCACGATGTCCGGTCGCTTGTCGTTCGCTCTTGCATCTGCGGCGGAGACGGTGACTTCCTCCGCAATCGCGAAGTCATTCTTGAGTGGTTCCTTCCAATTGATCAGCCAGACTATTTTAGTGTCCTCACCAACCTCTGGCCGGACTTTGACACCGTAACGTAGCAGCCCATAGACGGCCTTGTTCCGGTCATACAGACTCTTCGTCTGATCGTCCGCAGCCCTTCCGACTTCGCGCAGTGCTCTCGTGATCAGCGTTTCGTCGTGTCCTTGCCGTTTCAACCAAGAGCTAAGCAGCTCCGGCTCGATATTCGAATTGCCCTCGCGATCCGTCCAGTCGCCGAGATAATCGTACCCCAGCGTGTCGCGGAACAGCTTGACAACGCGATCTTGTGTGAGCTTCTCTTTCTGGCCGACGTCGGTCATGGCTTCTCCAGTTGCGCTTTCAAGGCTCTGCCCTTGGCGGTCAAACGGTATTTCTGGCTCTTGCTGTGGGGTCTATCCGGAATGGTCATTTCCACGTAGTCTTGTTCAAGTGCTGGCAGCAGGTAAAGCGTACGGAAGTTTTGCCGGTCACTCAAGTTTAGTTCTTCTTGTATCTTCACCCGCTCCATTTCCCCCTGTAGCGAAAGCACCAGCCTCTTGACTTCTTCCGCTACTTGTGGGGCTTGTTGGGGGGTAACTTGTAGGGTATCTTGGGGGGTAACTTGCGGGGCGACAACCGTCCGCCTGATAGTCGTTGTAAATCCATTATAAACGATGAACTCCGGTTCAGACACTCCGGCGACCTTACAGCGCTGAATCATATCCGGAATGCCCGTTCCGAGCTTCTCGATGTAGCCAGCATGATAAAGCGGGTCGGCGAGCAAGGGATTGGCCGGAAGAGACCGGTGCGGACGGCGCAGGTCCGCGACGGTCAGCGTCGGCGGCAACCGCCCCGGATTCGAGATTTCCAGCCGGTCGGCGTAAAGAATCACTTCCACGCTGTCGTTGGTCCGGTAGTCACGGTGCGCCACGGCGTTCACAATGGCTTCCCTGACCACAGCCTGTGGAATCTCGTACTCGGTCGGCACTTGGGTTGACTCCGCACGTGTCCCAATTCTGAGGTTAATCTTGGAGAGCACAAAGTCCACGGCCTGATCCACCAACTCGAAGACCGTCCCCTTGTAGATCTGATAGGACGGGATTGGCTTGGTCTTCTGCACGCCGTGGAAATGCGCGCACTTGACTTCCGACGTGCGGTGAAAGCGTTGCGGCTCCTTTCCGAACAGCAGAACCGCCGCGTTCTTCGGAACTCCGTTTTCCAGAAGGCCCAGATGCGTCAGAAGTTCGGCAGGGGATGTGGTTTCGGGCAGCGGGAAGTTGCGGGTAGCACCGGCCTGTCTCAAAAACCACTTCATGCGCTCGTGGTTCAGATCTTCCAGCGTCGCGCCCGGACATACCGAATCGTCAAACGGCTTCGTATGTAGCAGACCTCGGTCCCCGAGACATTGAATCAGCGCCGCGTAGACTCCTGCCTTCAGTTCGCTCAGGTCAGCGAAGCGCTTGCGAACCAACTCCGCCTCCACTTGACGGATCAGCGCCTGCATTTTCAGCTCGCGGGCTGTTCTGTCGCCGCCCTTGATGAAAATCAGGCGTTCCTTGTGCCGGCGGGTCGCCTCGTCAAATTCCTGATGCGTGGCCGATTTGCCGGTTGCATCTTCGCGGCCATACTGACATCCGAATAGGCCAAGGTAGATGTCACATTCCTGCACTTTGCCAAGGTAGATCTCATCGGCTCTTCTGTCCGCCGCGGGCACGTCCTCGAAGATGAACGGCTCAAAGAACCGCCGCAGCAACGGATCGCAGGACAAGTACTCTCGCAGTTCCTTGCGCTCCTCGGCAAACTCGGTCTGCACGCTGCTGATGAAGACGCGCAGGGTCATACCAGCCGAATCCTCCCCGTCAAGAGTTCCTGCATCATCCCTTGCTTCAGCGCGCGGGTCTTCTCCCGCTGCTGCTCCAGCGTGGCGATTTCGGCATCCATGTCGGAAAGAACGGAAGCGATCGCGGATTGCTCGTCAAACGACGGAGCCACGAATTCAAAAGCAAGAAAGGTCGGAAGTCGAAGGGAATCCACCGTAGCTTTGACCGTGTTGCGCATGGCATGTTTGTTAAAGGTTTCAATCATGCAGAAGTAAAGGAACTTTGCAAACGTATCGCTGCTAAAATCACTGATTTTGTAAACCCGCTGGTGATAGTCAAACTTGCCGTTGACGTAGTGCAGGATGCTCCCAATGTTACCTTCGCCGTGCACAAGGATCGCTTCACCATCGACTGAGTAACTGTTGATCCTCTCTACAGTCTGGGAACGAACAAAGAATGGATACGTGCCATCCTCTACCTTATCCTCGTTGTTTCGCTTTCCCGTGCCGATATCCGCAACCTCCCCCAACTTCTTCACCTCCCACTTCCCACCAAACCCCGGGAGCCGTTGCTTGCCAGTAAGGAGCTGCTGCATCGCGCCTTGCTTGATGTCGCGCTTCTTGGCAATGAGCTGATCTAACTTGGCGAGCAGAGCATCCGCGTCGGACAATGCTTCGGCGATTGCGCGCTGCTCGGGAAGTCGAGGTGTCGAGAATCGCAGCTTACTGATTTTATCGAGAGTCAACCTTGTGATGGCATTGCCAACCATCAACTCTTTAATTCTTCTCTGACCACCCTGTGAGAGAATCTGCTGTAAATAATATGCTGCCTCATGACCGCGTTTGTCAAAGCGTAAGAAAGCAACGCTTGATAATAGGCTGATTTCTTCATCAAGTTGATTCAGCGCAGCGTTGCCAGTATTCGCTCCGTCTTTGGTTAAGAGAATATCCCCTTTTCTGACATCGCAACGACTGTATATCGCCTTATGTTGCGCCGTGTCGATTCGATCAGCGCTGGAAACATCGAGCGTTCCAAATTTGATATGTGTTGATGTCACATAAAGATAATCGTTCCCACCGACGGTGGGGGAGAAGTGCGTGCCGTCTTGAATCTTAAGGGCAACTTCACCAGCAGTCTTAACGTCCCAATCTTCCGGAATCACGCCCACTTCAGTGAGCTTGTACCCCTGCTTCACTTCCACGAGAACCCCATCTGCTTGAGATGCTTGTTCACGCGGGCGGTGAGGTCGTTTACTTCTTTGGAAAGGTCGGGCAGCGGCGTGGCGTAGCGTTCGGCCAATTGCTTGATCCGTCCGGTGAGCGCCTGCGAGACGCGATCCAGTTCGCTCTGCACATCCGCCGCGAGTCGCGCCAGCCACTTGTCACCCACCACCAGCTCTTTGATTTCCGCTTTGGTCAGCTTTCCGTACCTGGCCGTGACTTTCGTGTCCAGCTCTTTCTGCGCGTCCTTCACGGCCTTCTTGGCAGCCCCTTCCTGCTCGATCAGCGCCATGTAGCGAGTCAAGAGCTTCCGCTCCTCTTTGTCCTCCTTCTTCCCTTCAATCTCCGTCAGCCGCGCCTTCACGCTCGCCTTGGTCAGCCTGTCCTTCTCGTTCTTCGCGTCAAACAGCAATCCCTCCTCGCCGCCGTGCTCCTCCGCAAGCTCTTCCATTTCCCGCGTAATCGCGTCGCACTCCTGTTCGAGCTGCTCAATCGCTTTGGCTTCCGTCGCAAAGTAGCGCGCGACGATGAGGGTTTGCGGAATCAGATCGGTATTCGGCTTGCCATCTAAGACCGCCTTCCAGCCTTCCTGCACGATCAGATACAGATCGTCCTGCATCGCCTCGTCCCAGTAGTCCATCAAATGCTGATAGAGGTCGTAGGGATCAAGCAATTTCGCCTTCCGAAATGTCTCCAACAAATCCTCGGCCAGCTCGCCAATCAATAGCTTGGGGCGGTCGTCGAGCTTGATCGCTTCGAGCTTTGGCCGATTCGTGTCCCGCCATTTTGCGAACAGCTTGCTGATCGACTTATTAAACGTCGTGAATTCCGCATGACCGAAAATCGTCGGCTTAATCTCGCTCGCCGCAACTTTGAGCTGACAATGGCCCGGCCTGCCGAACGGCTTGAATAATTCCGACCTCAGACTGGGAAAGACCTTCCAGTAGTTCGCGAGATCATCAATATCGCGGTCAGGAATTCCACCCTGCAAATGCCCTTCAATGTCCTGCAAATCCTCCGGCTCCGTGCTGTCGATATAGCGCGGAATGTTGAGATTGTAATCGTTCTTGGCAGCGCTGATTTCCGCCAGCGGCACCATCCGCGAATACTTGGGAAGCTCAAGCTGCTTCGTAAACGTGTCCACGATCTTGTGAATGTCTTGCGCGCGCAAGCGGTTCTTAGGGCCATCCTTCGCGAAGCCCTTACTCGCGTCAATCATGAAGATCCCCTTGCGACCGACCGAACTCTCCTTGTCCAGCACAATAATACACGCGGGAATACCCGTGCCGTAAAACAAATTCGCAGGCAAGCCGATAATGCCCTTAATATACCCGCGCTGAATAATTTTCTTGCGAATATCCGCCTCGGCATTTCCGCGAAACAACACGCCATGCGGCAGAATGATTGCGCCTTTGCCGGTACTCTTCAGCGACGCAAGCAGGTGCGACAGAAAGGCATAGTCGCCGTTCTTCTGCGGCGGGATTCCGTAGTCGAACCGCTTATACTGGTCATGTTCCGCGTCGAGGCCGTTGCTCCAAGCCTTATCCGAAAACGGCGGATTGGCAACGACAAAATCGTGAATCTTCAAGCGGCCATCCTTCTGCGTGAAGTGTGGCGAAGATAACGTATTGTCATTCCAGATTTCCGCCGTCGGGCATTCGTGCAGAAACATGTTCATGCGCGCCAAGGCAGCCGTGGCGTTGTCCTTCTCCTGTCCGTTGAGCGCGAGGTCAAACCCAGTCTCGCTCTTGGCTTCATCATGTGCTTTCAGCAGCAATGAACCCGAGCCACATGTCGGATCGTAAATCGTCTGCATATTATTCTTGGCTGAACCGACGCCAATCACTTTCGCCATGATCCGCGAGACTTCCGCCGGAGTGTAGAATTGTCCTTTGCTCTTGCCTGACTCCGTGGCAAAGTGGCGCATCAGATACTCATAAGCATCGCCTAACAGATCGTCACCGTCCGCGCGATTGCTGCCGAAATTCAATCCCTCGAAAATAGCGACAAGATTCGAGAGCCGATCCACCATATCTTTGCCCTTACCGAGCTTCGCATCGTCATTAAAATCGGCAACATCAATCACTCCTCGAAGATCGTTGGCTTTCGCAAGCTCGCCGATGATCTTATTGATCTTGTCGCCGATCTCCTTGTCGCCTTTCAGCTTTAGCATGTCGGCGAAGCCGCCGCCTTTTGGCACCTCGATCAAGGCGTCTTTCTGCCCGGCGTACTTATCCGAAACATACTTGACGAACAACAGCACCAGCACGTAGTCCTTGTACTGCGAAGCGTCCATGCCCCCGCGCAGTTCGTCGCAACTCTTCCAGAGCGAGCTGTAGAGTTCAGATTTCTTAATGGCCATGGTCTATTTGAATGCGAATTTGTGACCGGGGTCAGCCGGAGCCCGGTGCGTCAGTAGGCAGGAGACGAACAGCATCAATTTACACCGTAAGGAGCTAAATCGCAAGGGTTTAGTTTTCGGCAAGGAATGGCCTTGGAGGCAGGTCCGTCAATCAAGTTACGCTCGCCGACCAAGTAAAACATTGTTATTACTTGAATTCAATTGCGAACTCCGATTCGGGACTTCACCGGTCATCGGAATAATGTGAGGTCTAACGTGACTCTTCGCTCGCGCTCGATTGCCTCCCTTCGCGCTCGGCGCTCCCAGCACTTGAGGTAGTATCGACTCTTCATGCCACGGTGAATTACTCGATTCAGCCACGCCAGCCCGCCTCCTGGATTTCCCATCGCAGCGGCTAAGGCGAGCATCTCGGCCTCGAAGTCATTAGACCAGTGGATCGCCGTGTAGTAATCTCGCACGTCCGGAAACCGCCGAGCCAAGCGATAAAGGTGCATTCGACTGATTCCAATTTGCGCGGCGACATTCGTCAGATTCGCTGAGTAGTTCGTTTTTAAAACACGAATCGCCCGCCTTCGCGATGATTCAATGTTTCGTTTGCTCCGCATGATTGCCCCCCTGATCGTGTTGCGCCTCGATCTCTAATTTCGTCAGATTCAATTGACTCTCTCACGCACGCGAACGTAACCTTATTTGAGTGCGATAATGCAGATTTCAGCACTCATCCCGGTGAAGAGGTGGCAATATCATTCGATTAGACTGCCGCGCCGCAGCCTAATGATTTGAATAATGTCTTCCATCGATTTTCCCTCGAAGCTATCATCCGCCCTGCAAACCTCTTCCCTCCCCCGCGCAATGAATGCTTCCACCTTCGCTACGGGATACCGATATTCCCTTCCGTTTCGCCCCCGACCGGGGATTGCAACCGGGTCCAATCGATCACGATGCCGCCCCAGCCAGCTCGGACTCACACTCAGCAACGCACAGACCTCGGCTCCGGTTAGGAGACGAGTGGGTTGCGGGGGTTGAGCTATTTGGCGCTGGGAGTGCACGGTCAGTCCAAGGACTTAACTACTTCGGTGCGATGGGTTTTGCAGTCGGGTGTACCTTTGTGTACCTTTCCCCGAAAACTCCTGTAAGAGTGTCTCCGCAGGAAAGTTCGGGGAAAAGGTACACAATCATACATTTCATTGGGTCAGAAGGACGTGGGTCCCGAATCATGAGGGAGGTCTTCCGCAATCCAAATCCCATCCCAGTAAGTCCCATCAGTCAGTCGGCGTCTGTTCAGGCCCATGTCGCCAAGCCTCTCACCGAACCACCGCTGAGAAGGCACATTGACATCGTGACCACGGGCGTCGTGGTTAGCAAGCCACCAAACCTTATAACGATTGTAAAGTCCTGTAGCCGAGGTCGATGCAGAAACATCACGCTCGCAGCATTCGGCGATGAAGCAAGCAATCGGGTCATTCTCCGCGCGATATTCGTTGATAGCTGCATGAACCTCACCCGGAATTATCAGGCCATCTCGCTGCCAGACAAGGCATCCTTGAACAGCCCAAGACAAAATGCCGGGCAGTTCAGCTCGAAGCTTATCTCGAAGTTGCTTGTCTTGCCGGTCAGGTGGGATCATGACACCAAAGGGGATCAGAACAATCCGACGCATGATTCCTGGGTCAGGCCTGAGACGCGGCTTATGATTTGCTGCCAGCCAAATCTTGAACTGAGGGCTGAATTCAAATTCATCTTGGTAAAGGTGGCGAGCCCTGACCCTGTCGCCACCGGTCAATTGCTTCAACAAACTCTCATCGAACTGCTGCCCCGGAGGCACCTCGCCTGCAACAATTAAACGTGCCCCTTTGAGGTTTGCAATGTCACTCCTTGCTCCATCTCTTCCGTGTTGCGAGCGAAGGAACGTGCTAAATTCAGCCTGTTGGCCATAGCCGCCAAGCATCTCGTTATTCGTTTCGAGGAATGTGGTCTTTCCATTTGCTCCTGCGCCGTGACAGAAGAAGAACTTGTGCTCAGAGGTCAAGCCAGTCAGAGAATAGCCTGCACAGGTCCGAAGGAATGCGATTAGCTCTTCGTTCTCATCCATGATCTCGTGAAGGAACTTCTGCCAAGTCGGGCACTCGGCATTTGGGTCATAGGGCACACCCGCGACTTTGGTCATCAAAGCAGTTGGCACATGCGGGGACAACTGTGCGGTCCTTAGATCCAGAATCCCATTCTGGACGTTTAAGAGCATTGGATCTGAATCGAAGTCCTCCGGTTTGGCCTGTAACGAGATCTCGCTTCGCGCCAACTTTAGCATGGCCATAATCCGCTCAGCCGATTCGGAACGCATTGCCCACTTTGAAACCTGCTCCCGTTCGGCTTGCGACACGGCATTTGCAGTCTCAGCATAGATTCGGAGCGCCACGTCCTTCGCCGACCGTTCCGCTCCCGGCTGGTCATTTATCCAACGTATTCCATCCCACATCATCCACAGCCCCCCTTGCTTTCCAGAGGACACGAACTTGAGCGTTTCAGCCTGAGTGTTGGCAAGCCTTTGGGGGTTCCCGATGTCTGAACAGTGAAAGATATCCTGAACTACCTTTGCATCTTCGGCGGCGGCAATATGGATTGCGCTTCGTCTCACACCCAGCCAGTCGCAGACCTTTTCAACTTCTCGCCTACCCACCAATTCCGCCAAGGTCGGCCATCCGCGTAAGTCGACTCCGCTGCCAAGCTTTGCAGCCGTCGAACCGACTGTGCCAAGGCGTAACTGAACCTCGTCGTCGCCAGCGGCAGTCGCAACCGCTTCAATTAATCGACAACTATGGTCTGGCGTCCATCCCGCTCGTAACAGCCCACCAGCCAGCGCAAGGGCCGCATCCTGTCTTGCTCCCTTTATAGGCCAATGCATGGCGAGCAGGGTCGCGGCGGCAATCTGCTTCACGGCCCAGAGGAGTACGTCTTGTGTTACACGAGCGGGGCAGCCCGGCAACGCTCCCCCCTCTGTTGAGAAGACAACATCCTCGCCACACGGGTGGCGTGAAGGCGGCACCATCGTCTGTCCTCCGGTACCTCTGAGCTCGACAAGTGTGGTCCCATCTGGGGCCACGAACTTCTTTGTCTTCGGCGTTGGGTTTACAATGTAGAAGTAGTGTGAGCACTGTTTGCTGGCATGCCCAAACACAAATGGCGTATGGGGCAAGAAGAACCGTGCGATTGCGACGGCTAACGAGCTATCGAGGTCTACATCGACCAGCCCGCCTGACGGATCTCCCGACCTGATTCCAACGTTGACGCCCGGTCGGAAGTGCAGCGAATCCTGATCTTCAGGAAGATCAGTCCGCTGCCAACTATTTAACAGAGCTTTCTTGCCTTTCAAGGGCGTCGGCTTGAAACCGAGCGCGCGGTAGCCAGCAACAAATTCTAAGACCCCACGAGGCATTGTAGACTCCTTTCCCAACTGACTGCGGCCCGCTACCAAATTAGACAAAACGAGAAGCCCCGAGCGAGACCTGCGCGTCTTCTCGGGGCTTTCTCATCGCACCCCTAAGGGTGAGAATTCAAGGGGGACTTACGCAGGTCTCGGCAGGGAATCTACCGAAAGTGAAGCGCAGAGTCTACCCAAAAATGTGGAGTCCAAGTGGAGTTTTGGTGGAGTCCTTTTCTGCTATGATGCTAAACGGTAATAACCACTCATGCCGTGAGCACGTCCACCCTGAATGATGGAGCTGAACGCTTTGCATCCCTTGAAGAGGTCAGCAACCTTGTAGCCTTTGAGCATTTTCTTCAATCTAATTGGAGAAGTTTCAGTTTGAAGCACATTGTACGAGCACTTGAGGATCGCATCAGCTGTCACCCAGGGGTTGCCTGGGTTGTCGCGCAATCGCTCAAACAGGAGTTTTATGGCTGGGCGCCGCAGTTCCGAGAATCTGAAGATGACCGATTTCTTGCGTCTCTTCTTTCTAAAGACATCACCAGAGTGCCAAATTAGGCTTGAGAAGTCGCTTGCGGGGTCAAGACCCGGCACACCGCGGACCGTCGAAGTGTCAGCGCTCTCTTGAGCGCGGAGGGCATCCGCTTTCACCTGAAACTGAGAACCCCAAATGCTGGTTAAGTCCGGCAGCACTCCTCGCCGAGCACTTCTCTTTGTCGCATCCAATTTACACGCAACAGCAACCCGCTGCATTTCGCCTGCCGCCACCATTCCGAAATATGTTCGGTGCAACAAGTTCGATTCGCGATTCGGGGCGACAGACACAAGATCCCCCAGTGCTTGTCTGACAGTATCATGCCAGCGAATCTTGATCTCCACTACGCAGTGGGATATTAGTTCGAGTATTCCATCAATTCCTCCTGACTGTTCAATAGGAATACCGAGAAAGACGCCGTCGCGTTCGAACCAGAATTGACTGTTGTTCCAGAGATCTTTCTGGATCTCAGAAAGAAACGCTGCGGTGTCGACGCCGACACCATTGGACAAAATCCGACTGCAATTTGTCCATGCCTCGTTTGCGTTCATGCTGCCAAGAGAGTCCGACAAGCAATCGAGAATTTCGACAATCAGATCGAGTAGAAGTGGGCGCAATGCTCGGACTCGCTCTTCGTCGCGGTGCGACAATCCAGGAGCACATGCCGCAGCCGAATATGCCTCACTAAAGAACGGCAAGTTGCCTGCGAAGTCAAGCCTTGAGAATTCGATCGCGTCAGGATTGAGTTCCCATCTTAGTTCTTCTGAATCCGGTATTTCAGCCAACGCACGCCGGGTCGATTCTGCCCCCATGCTGAAGTGCCTGATCAGTTCTGGGCTACACTTCCGCTTGGGATGAACGGGAGTAATCCCCGCCCACGAGTAGGAGTACTTAGTTCCCCCACAATCACTCGGATTAAACACAACTCTTGCCGGAAGTTTGCATGGATACAAGCAGCCAAGCAGATGATCAAGCCATGGACAACGACCGAATGATTGCAACGGCAGCCCCGTTTCCACAACGTGCTGTCTATTTGACTCAAGATGAGGAACGAAATCATCTATCGCCGCTCTTAGCTCGTCGAGACTTAGGAGAGGAATTGCTGGATTGGCGAGGACTCGGACGATCCCGTCACGCTCGGCAATGCGTTTGACACCTTGCTCTTCAAATAGAGTAATCGCTACCTCTGGCTTGAGGTACGATAGTGCTTCCGAGAAGGACGGCCAAAAGTAGACCCCGCCCAGATCCTCCATTATTGTGTCGCGCAGTATGGTGAACACGCGGTCATGACGAATTCCGTAGTCTGTGGCGATCACACCGGCTTTGGCTTCCAGAAAGTCGCGATTCCGAGCTATGAGCTTTCCTCGTGGATCTTCCTGTCCCGATTCCTCAATGCCGTCTGGACTATTGTCGCCTCGATGTTCCATTAGAGTTGCCTTTCGCACGTTCGTTCCCACCATCCACTAACCATGCCTCTCCACTTTCTACCGTAGAAAGAAATAGACAATTTGAGCTCTAAATACTGAACTTACAAAACCACTCAAAAACAAAAACAGCCACGCAAGTGACTGTTTTCATTAGGAGCGGATGACGGGACTCGAACCCGCAACCTCCAGCTTGGGAAGCTGACACTCTACCATTGAGTTACATCCGCAGCATAGGACCGCAATATAGTTGCATCTCGCGGAAAAATCAAGGGCTACTTTTTGGCCACGTGCTTGTCCAGAAAGTCGGCAACCTGCGTGTAGGCGGTGACCTTGTTTTTCAGCTTGGCGAGACCGTGCCCCTCGTCATCGAATTGGAGGAACTCGACGACTCCGTTCCGAGCGCGGATCGCCGTGGCCATCTGCGTGGCCTCTCCCACCGGGACTCGCGGATCGTTGGCGCCGTGAATCAGGAACAGCGGGGCCTTGATCTGGTCCACATGATTGACCGGTGAAATGGAGGCGAGAAATTCGCGGTCGGCAGCCAGCGAACCGTATTCGACCTCGCGCAAGGCGCGACGGTAGGCCGCCGTGTTTTCCAGAAAGGTCACGAAGTTCGCGATGCCCACAACGCAGACGCCGGCCGCCCAGCGGTCGGGATAAGTCGTCAGCTGTGAGAGCGTCGCGAAGCCGCCGTAACTTCCACCCATCACGACCAACCGTGTGGAGTCGATGCCGGGTTGGGCGGCGAGCCAGCGCGCGGCATACTCGACGTCGTGCATGGAGTCCATGCGTTTCCTGCCATTGTCCAATAATGCGTACTCCTTGCCGAAGCCCGTGGAGCCGCGGATATTGGGTTCGAGTATGGCATAGCCGCGGCTGAGAAAATACTGATGCAAGCCATTGAGGGCCGGTCGGGCTTGACCCTCCGGCCCGCCGTGCACGACAACGATTGCGGGCGTCTGCTTAGCGTCCAGCAGCGGCCTGTAGTAGAGGGCAGGAATATGGCGGCCGTCGAAGGTAGAATACTCGATCAAGTCCGGCTCGCGGAACTCGAGCGGCGGGATGCCGCCGGTGGCACCCATCGTGCATTGCGCCATGCGATCATTACGGCAGTCCCAGACCCAGATGTCCGTGGGCTTCGACGGAGTGCCGTGAGTGATTGCGAGTTTAGCCGCGTCGGGTGAGAACTGCAGTGAGCGGATCACACCTTGCGGCAGCCGGTAGGCGTCAACGACGGCATCGCTGTACAAGTTCCGGCCCTGAAACGCCGAGTAGCCGCGGTCATTGAAGGTCCAGACCAGCCACGAGCCGTCGGGAGCGAGTGCCAGCAGGTCGATATCTGCTTCAGGCGTCTCGACCCAGCGGAAGTTCGCACTGTCCGTCGGCCAAAAGGCGACGCCGCGAAACGGCCGGTCTTTGTCGCAGATGAAGTAGAAGCCCTTACCCTCCGGATCCCAGACCGGATCGGTGTAAACGACGTCGCCGTCGTGCGGGGTGATCAGCTTCGTGCGATTGATGCTGCCGTCGTAGAGGTAGAGCGATTGGTTGCTGTTGGAATAGGTCTTCTCAATGAGCAGTTTGACATTATCCTGAGAATAGTTGACCGGATGATGATCGCCTTCGCCCTGGACGAGAAGCAGTGCGCTTTGCTCCGCAATTCCATACTCATAGACGTCGAAATCGCGTTTGTTGCGCTGGTTACTGGAGTAGGCAAATCGTGAGCCGTCCATCGCCCAGACTCCGAAGCGATAGACTGCCGTGGAGTCTGACGAAACTCGTTTCCAGAGACCGCCGTCGGGACTGCCGAAATAGAGCTGGGTTCGCTCGTTTCCCCCCACCGCGGCGGCGATGACGATCAAGTTCGGGTCGAGCGGCGACCACCACGCTCCGGACACTCCGTTGGTATCAAAGGTGACTTGGTGCTGGTATCCGTCGGGGATCGCCATCCGCCACATCTGCGGCACACCGGAGATGTTTGTGCGATACAGGATTTCGCTGCACAACGGGTTGAACGTCGGATTCGCGGCGTTCTGGATGTCGAGATACTGCGCGAGCGAATAGCCGGTGGCGGACGCGGCCAGATTCAGCAGCAGCAGGGCAAAGCACAGCAGTGGGAGCTTACGAACGCGGATGATCATGCTTGGACTCTGGTTTCCTCATCAATTCCGTTTGAATGGTTGTGGACCACAGACTGGCCACACGTGACACCAACAGTTCGCGCGTGCCGTCATTGTGAATCAGGACCTGAGATCGCCTGGCCTTTTGCCGTGGATCGAGCTGCGCAGTCATCCGGCTGGCGACCTCATCGGCGGTGAGGCGGCCACCCGACCGCATGCGCTCGGCGACGCAGTCGGGCGGCGCACTCACAGAAACGAGTAGATCGAATTCGTCTTCGACTCCCCACTCATAGATCAGAGCCGCGTCGAATACAATCACGTCAGCGGGGCATTCGCGCACCCGTTGGTTCCAGAGCTCGAGGATGGGGTCGCGGGTAATCTCGGTGAGCCAGCGAGCATCGGCGAGATCGGCAAACACACGTTGACCGAGCTCGCGACGCCGAAGCCGGCCGGAGTCGTCGAACACGGCCGGACCGAAGCGGAGCCGGATGTGGTCCAGGATGGCGGGGGAACTCTCGACAGCGATCCGGCCGAGTTCATCACCGGAGACAACTTCCGCGCCGTGCTCGGCGAGCAGCTGGGCAACGGTGGTTTTTCCGGCTCCGATGCCACCGGTGAGTCCGACAGTCAGCGGCATTATCTGAGCACGGCCAGTTTGCCATGCGTCTTTTCGCCGCCGGATTCGACCGTAAAGATGTACACACCGCCGGCGACCCGCTCGTGATCGTCGTTCGTCAGATCCCAGCTGGCTCCGCCGAGCGGGCTGTGGTGTTTGATTTCCCGCACGAGCACACCGCGCAGATCGAAAATCCGGATGTGCGCTTCAGCAGGCAGTCCGGCGAACATGATCACGTCAACGCCGCCGGGACCGCGTCCGGCATAGGGATTGGGATAGGCGAAAACTTCGTCCAGTGAGGTCGCGGCGGTGCCGATTACCAGATCCGCGCGTCCCGCGGTGGTGTCCATGGCGATTCCCGATTCAGACCGGAGGTTGCGGAGTTGAATTCGGGCGGTACGGCCCAGCGCTCCAACGGGCGCGGCGGGATCGAGGTGCAGGCGGACGAGGCTGCGATCGGTCTCAGTCGCTTCCACGGACTGGACAGCGAACGGCGAAACGACATGATAGTTCGCGAGGTCGAGGACCGATGCATCCATTGGCAGCGAAAATCCAACTTCGACGATCGTTCCGATCGGGCCGTCCACGAGTCGATGCGAGGACAAGTGCGGCGCGCTATCGGCGCCACGGGCGACGTGAACGAACACGGTGGATTCCGACTCCGGAAGCTCGGAGTTCTGAACGTCCCGCAGTCCGTTCATGGTGATCGTGTGCCAACCGACGGCCAAGGTGTCGGCGAACGAGAGCACCAGTCTGCGGCCGCCTTCACCCGACGAGATGACGGAAGGGAAATCGGTGCTGTCGAGGCGGTACGCCCACTGTCGCAGGGCGGATTCACCCATCGGCTCGCTGAAGTTAATGGTGACGAAATGCGGTTCCGTGAACTGCGCCGTGTCGTCGCATGCCGGTGCCCGATTCGCGGCGGCGGTGACATAATTGGAAAACACGGATTCGCGAATCGGCAGGGCATCGTCGATCGCGGTGACGGCATAAGTGAACGGCACATTTTCCGGCTGATCCGTCAGCACCGATGCCACGTCAGGTGTCACGGTGATCAAGTCGAAATCCGGGACCGTGGCCGCGCGATAGACACGGTAGCTGTCCGCTCCGGCAACCGCATTCCAGGAGAGAAACAGGTCGTGAGGTCCGGCAGGTTCGACGACCAATCCGGCGGGTGCGAGTGGACGATCATTGCCGCCACCGGGCGACTCGGCCCGCAGGATATGACTGCCGTCGCTGAAGTAGAATTCACGAACTCCGTTCAGATTCCAGTCCGCGACGAGCGCGGTGTTGGATTCGCCCGGGAAGTAGTACCACAGCGGGATGTAATGCGACGTGGCCTCATCGAAGCCCACAATGTACAGATCCGGGTAGAGACTGAGCAGGATCTCGTCGCGGCCATCGGCATTGACGTCGGCCGCCGTGACTGACGAAGGGTGAGTAGAGACATCTTCATTGCCGAGCACGAAGAAGGAATCGGCTAGGACGAACGTATTGTCGCCCGTAACGTTGAAGATGAAGAACTCCCAGTGGCGTGCGCGACGTTGACTCTCGGTGCCGCCACTGCTATTGGATCGACAGCCCGCCACAAGTTGCAGTTGGCCGGTTCCCCGGAAATCCCCCGCGGCGAACCACGCGGTGGCATCGTTCAAGGGGAGCCGGGTGGTCCAGCGCTGCGTGTAGTGGTCGCCGTCAAGTTCGCAGAATATCAGATCACCGTCGTAGTCAGCGTAGAGCACATCAGTTGCGGCGTCGCCATCGAGGTCGCCGACCAACACCTTGGGCTGTCCGAGATTATCGTCACCGGCGGATTCGTTGGGCAGGGTGTCGAACACCGATAGCCGATAATCGCTGGAAACATCATAGATGATGAACCGATGGCGGCTGCCGCTGTCGGGCGCGGTAGGTTTGCGAGCCACGATTTCCGCACCGGAGTCAGCGGGATTGAGATCATAGAATCCGGAGCCATAAAAGTTGCTCAGGGCCTCGAAGACGACGGTGTTGGGAGGTTCGCAGGGATCACTTTGCTCCCAGATTCGCGTTCGCGAACCGTTGCCGCCCATGATCTCAATGCGGCCATCGGCGTCGGCATCGCCGGTTCCTCGCGGAATATGATCGGCATACGTGTTGCCAGTGGCAACGAAGTCGCTGCCATTCCACTCATAGATTTGGAGCGGCTTATCAGTGACTAATTCCGGACCGATGGGCCAGAGCCACATTTCGGGCGCGCCGTCACAGTCGTAATCGGTTGAGAAGGGCCCGATGTAGCCGCGCTCGGCAGTGGTCTCGGAACGCGACCAGAGGTTTCGGTTGACTTCGGGCTCGGTGACAACGAAATTGAACGACTCAGACAGGGTGACCAGTCCCGCTTGATTCTGCAAGCGGATCCGCACCACCCATTCGCCGGGATGCAGCGTATGTGACAAGAAGCCTGCATGGGTGTCGGCGACATATCCAAAATCCTCGCGGACCGAGTCGCCCAATGCGTTGGTGAGAATGAAGCTGGCGGTGGTCACCTGATCCGTCGTGACCTGATAGAGGTCGCCGTAATCCGCGCCGTCGAGCATACGTTGCACGCGAATGCTGTCAAGTGCGGGGGCCGAGCGTTGGACATACAAGTGGCGGTGGTCGAGCGAGACCTGGCCGGCGCTTCCCGAGACCTGAAGCCGCACGACGAGAACTGTATCCATTTCCGGCAACTGGACCTCGCCCAAGGCTCCGTCGAAGACGCGCTCAGTACCGGTAGCGACGTGCGTCCATGTTCGCGGGCTTTCGCCGAGGCCGTAGTAGAGGTCATAGTGGTCGAAGGCGGCGCCCCATGCGCTGCCGGTGACCCAGAAATCGGAGATCATTCCGAGGTCGGTGGCGGGTGAGGATATTGTCGCGATCACGTCAGCGCCAAAAGCGGCTTGCTCGACGGCGCGGCGCGCATTGATGCGACCGTGCGCCGTCTCCGGGTCCCAACCTTCCGAGCGGATATCGTCAGCGCTCGTGCGCACGAGCTGCAACACGTCATCAGGGGATAACGCAGGATTTACGGAGAGCACCAGCCCAACCATGCCGGCGCACATTGGCGAGGAGTAGCTTGTCCCGGCGCTATAGACCCAGTCGCCGCATTCGCCGTGCACGATGGTGGACAGCAGATCGCGGCCCGGCGCCATCACGTCCACGGATGGGCCATAGTTCGAAAAGTCAGCGCGGCGGTCAAGCTGGTCTGTCGCGCCAACGGAGATGACTTCCGGGAAACCCGAGGGGTAATGAATCGCCGCTGAAGAGCCATTGCCCGCGGAGGCGACGAGCACAAGTCCGGCGGCGTGGGCGATGGCAACCGCTTCCCACAGCAGCGGCGAGACCACGACGTCGCCGAAGCTCATGTTGAGAATGTCGGCGCCGTTGGCGGTCGCGTAAAGAATCGCGGCGGCGATATCATCCTCTTCGAGCAAACCGTCGCCGTTGCCGGCGCGCAGCGGCATGAGTCGGCAGTCACGACCGATGGCGGCCACGCACGAGCCGTTGTCGGTTACGGCGGCGGCGAATCCGGCAACATAGGTACCGTGGCCCTCGGCGAGTCCGGGCTCCTCCTGCGGGTTATTGTCGCGGACGGTGTGGTCGCCTTGCGCGGGAAAGGCGGGCGCATCGACGAAATCCCATCCCACGCCGTCATCGATGAAGCCATTGTTGTCGTCGTCGATGCCGTTGGAATCGAAGTCGGCCCAATTATGCCAGATGTTTGCCGCGAGGTCTGGATGCAGGTAATCGATACCGGTATCAATGATGCCGATCACGATGTTACTATCGCCGTGCGTCATGTCCCACGCATCGAAAGCCGCGATGGTTTGCAGCCACCACTCGTCGGAGATCAGGGAATCGTTTGGGAAGTCATCCAGCGCTCGACGCGCGTCGTTGGGTCGGTAGTGGTAGTTGCGCGTGACCCATACGACTCCCGGGGCGCGTTCCAGCGCGGACTGGAGCGAGTCGATGGGCAGTGTCGCGGGGAAATTGATTCGCAGGATCGGATCCATATCCGGGAAAGCCGTCGCGGCGGCGCCAAGTGGCGCATCGAGCGTCGCGGCACCGTGGCGTACGAGCCGGTCGATGGCTTCGATGCGGGTTTCGCCGATTTGATTGTCGAGCGTGCGGGCGGGGGCGCGATCCAACTTGACGATCAATTGGCCGGGTGTAAATGCTGCAAGCGCGGAGTGCGCGATGGCGAGTAGCGTCAGGAACGCGAGGCAGCCGACAAGCGCGGAGTACGGACGTGAGGCGGATTGGATGGGGAGCATGTGGACCCTGTATGCGGTTGGGTTAAGCCCTGGTGAGCGCAAACGACAGGGCACCGACCCATTCGGCGCCCGCGGCTTTGAGGACGGTCGCGCATTCGTTAACCGTCGCGCCGGTGGTAATCACGTCGTCGATCAACAACACAGACTTTGGAACAACCGCATGACGCGTCAGGGAGAACGCTCCTTTCACATTTGCTCGCCGCTCGCGCACCGAGCGGGAAGTTTGGGATGGTGTATAACGAGTTCTTCGCAGCAAGTCCACCGGCTCGGCGTGTCCGACTTCCGACGCCAGCGCGCGGGCGATGAGCGTGCTCTGGTTAAATCCGCGCAGGAGTCGCCGCGACCAATGCAGCGGAACGACGCACCAGGTCAACCCCGGCTCGACGAACGTAGCGGGCAAGCGCGGCACAAGTTGACGCGACATCTCACAGGCCAGCCGGAGGTGGCCAAAGTACTTCAAGCCATGCACGGCGCAGCGAACGAGATTGCCTTCGTGGAAGTCATATCCGGCCCGTAGCATGTCCACGCCCGGTACTTTCAGCGCCCGCTTGGGGTCGGAGACCGGCGCGTCCACCCAGCACTGGCGGCAGAACCAGACCTCCGCCGCGGCGAGCGATCGACCGCACTGCGCGCACAGCGGCGGAAAGAACAGATCCCAGATCGGCCAGTTTCGCGGCAGCGCCCGGATCATGCGTGCGCGCGGGACTTTGTCCGCCGCGACGTCGGCGCAGGCGATTTCAGCAGCGCGACGTTCAGCACTTCATCCACGGTGTCAACGAAGTGGAACTTCATCGCCCGTTTGATGTGCGCCGGGACGTAATAGAGGTCCTTTTCGTTCAGGCGCGGGATAATGACGCGCCGCAGTCCGTGCCGGTGGGCAGCGACGATCTTTTCGCGCAGGCCGCCGATCGGCAGCACGTTGCCGCTCAAGGTAATTTCGCCGGTCATGCCGACGCGATTGTCCACGGGGCGTCCGGTGAAGAGTGATGCTAACGAGGTGGCAATGGTGATGCCCGCGGACGGACCTTCTTTGGGTGTCGCGCCTTCCGGTACATGAATATGAATGTCGCGGCTGGCCAGCGTGTCATTGGAGAAGCCGTACTGCTCAGCATTTGCGCGCAGGTAGGAAAGCGCGATTTGGGCGGACTCCTTCATGACGTCACCCAGTCTGCCGGTCACCTGCAACTGCTTGGCTCCGGGCATCCAGGTGGACTCGATGATCAAGACGTCTCCGCCGACCGGCGTCCAGGCCAGGCCGACCGCCACTCCGACGCGCGGACGCGTCATGAGTTCATCGTCGAGGAACTGCTGCGGACCGAGATAGTTGGCGACGTTTTTCGCGGTGATGGTAATACGCGGGCGCTTACCGCTGACGACGCCGCGGGCGACCTTACGGCAAACGGCGCCGATCTGTTGTTCGAGTCGGCGGACGCCGGCTTCCCGTGTGTAGGAATCCACGATTTCGGCCAAGCCCGACGGCGTGAACGTGACGTGCTGCTTCTTCAGGCCGTTCTCTTCGATCTGCCGCGGCACGAGGTAGTGCGAAGCGATCTTGATTTTTTCGGGCGTCACATAGCTGGGGATTTCGATGATCTCCATGCGATCGCGCAATGGCGGGGGGATCATGCTGATGTCGTTGGCGGTGGTGATGAAGAACGCGCGCGACAGATCGAATTCGACGTCGAGGTAGTGATCCTGAAAGCTCGAATTCTGGGCGGGATCGAGCACTTCCAGTAGCGCCGAGGCGGGATCTCCGCGGAAGTCATTGCCGAGTTTGTCGATTTCGTCGAGCATGATGACGGGATTGTTCACGGCGACGCGGCGGATGGACTGCATCACCCGTCCGGGCAGGGCCCCGATGTAAGTGCGGCGATGGCCGCGGATTTCGGCTTCGTCGCGGACGCCGCCGAGACTCATGCGGATGAACTCGCGATTCAAGGCCACGGAGATCGACTTGCCGAGCGAGGTTTTTCCGACGCCGGGCGGCCCGGCGAAGCAGAGGATGGGGCCTTTTCCGGTATGGCGAAGTTTGCGGACCACCAGGAATTCGATAATGCGGTTCTTGACGTCCTCGAGGCCGTAGTGATCGCGGTCGAGGATGCGCTTGGCGCGGTCAATATCCAGTTCGTCTTCGGTGGACTTCTGCCACGGCAGGGCCGCGAGCCATTCGAGATAGGTGCGGGAGACGGTGTATTCCGCTGACGCAGGCGTCATGCGTTTCAGGCGATCGAGCTCTTTGGCGGCGACTTCCGCCGCGGCGGGCGTCATGCCCGCCTGTTTGATCTTCTGTTCGAGATCCGTGAGTTCCTGCGCGCCTTCGTTGTCCTCCCCCAGCTCTTTGCGAATCTGGCGCATCTGCTCGCGCAAGTAGTATTCGCGCTGGTTGTCGGCCATCTCGTTATCGACTTTGGTCTGGATCTCGCTGCCGAGCGTCACGATCTTCAGTTCGCGGGCCAGTAGGGTCCCGACCAGGGTCAGCCGCTCATCGAGTTCGGATGCCTCGAGGACGCTCTGTTTCTGTTCGAGCGTGAGATTCAGATTGGAAGCGACAATATCAGCGAGTGAACCGGAATCGCTGATATTGAAAACGGCGATCTTCACTTCTTCGCTGATGCCGGAACCGGACTCGGCGAGTTTGGTGAAATCAGCTTTGATCTTGCGGTCGAGGGCCTCGACCTTGAGCGACCGGCGGCGGTCCATCGGCAGCGGCTGGACCTGTACACGCAGGTAGGGGTCGGTCTCGACAATCCGTGTGCGCCGAATCCGGGTGAGCCCCTGCACGAGCAGCCGCATGGAGCCGTCGGGGACGCGGAACATTTTGAGGATCTGCGATGCCGTGCCGACCTCATGGAATTGATCGGAGGGCTGTTCGGAGGCAGGGTCGCTACTCCGGGCGAAGGCCGCGACGATTTTCGAGCCGGAGAGGGCATCGTTGACCAACTTGATCATCGGATCGGCCGAGACGACGAGTGGAACGATGGTATTGGGAAAGATCAGCACGTCGTTCAGCAGCATGGCGCCGAGTACCGTCGGGATCTGAATCGTATCGCTGCCGCCGTTGCCTGCGGGAGGCGGTGACGAGGCTTTGGGCTCTTTGATTTCAGGGTCGCTCATTCAAAGCCCTCCACTGAATCGGCGATATCACAAGCGTGCAGGTGTCCCCCTACCGCCTTGTTCAAACGGACGGTAAGTAGTCCGTCAGCGTAGTTGACCTGCGCGGATGAAGGTTGAACGGGTGCGGGGAGTTTAATCGCCCGGGCGAAGGCGCCGCGCTCGATCTCCAGCAAGTGATAGGCACGCGGATTCGTCTCTACAGGTTCCAAGCGGGATCCTGTGATCTGTACCATGCGCGGGGTCATTTCGATCCGGACCACGGACGGCTGGACTCCGGCCAGATTGAACTCCACCACGACATGGTGCTCGGTCTCGTAGAGGTCCGCAGGTGGCTCCCACGCGGGAATTCCGCCCGTGGCAAACGCCCGGCCTGCCGGGTGGATGCGCACGACCCGGGAATCGGGCTTCCCCGGTGGCGCGGTGAGGATTTCGATGCGCAGCAGACGTATCATGAGAGAATCCATTGGTTTAGGAAGTACCGTCGTCGGCTGGGTAGTGCAGGCGGACCGACTGGTTGAATATAGTGACCCGACGCGTAAATATCAAGTAATATTTGAAGTTGGCGATCAGGTCGGCTTGCTAAACCGGACCGTTTTTGTTACATTAAGGGATTGGCAGACTACGATGAGATCGAGTTTTGATTGAGGATTCCGGGCCGGACCGGGAGGACACCCCTCCGGGTCAGCCCGACAAACAGACGGGGCGAATCGCCCGGACGAACCTATGAAGCGACTGACTGGAATTCGTATTGGGATGGTGTTGGCGGTGCTGATCTTCCCGGCGTGCGGCGGAGTCTATGCTCAGACCTCGGACACGCTGCTGGTGATGTCTTACAATCTGTTGAACTACCCGGGGTCGAATTCGGCGACGCGGAACCCGGAATTCAGGAAGACGCTGCGGTACGTGGACCCCGATATCCTGGTGGTTCAGGAGATGACCAGCGCGGCAGGCGTGAGCGAGTTTCTGAGTCAGGTGTTGAACTTCGGGCAGCCGGGCACGTACAGCGCGGCGCCGTTCATCAACGGCCCGGACACGGACAACGCGATGTTCTATAAGGCGGCCAAGGTCAATTTCATTTCGCAGACCGTGCTGGAGACTCAACTCCGCGATATCAATGGGTATCGGTTGCGGCCGGTTGGCGTGGGAGCGGATACGGTTGACCTGCAAATCTACTCCGCGCACTTGAAGGCATCGCAGGGGTTTGAAAGTGAGCGATTCGGCGAAGCGGATACGTTGCGCAACCACTTGAACGCGCTGGCACCGGGCTATTTCGTGGCCTGCGGGGATTTCAATCTCTACACGAGCAGCGAGCCGGCCTATGTGGAACTCACGGGCAGCCAGGCCGATAATTCGGGCCGGCTCTATGATCCGATCAATACGCCGGGCAATTGGCACTCCAGCGCGAGCTTCGCGTCCGTTCATTCCCAATCCACGCGTTTGAACAATTTGGGGGATGGTGGTTCCACGGGAGGCCTGGACGATCGATTTGATTTCGCGCTGCTTTCCTACGAGTTTCAATCCGGGAACGGCTGGGTTTATGTCAGCGGGAGCTATCGAACTGTCGGCCAAGACGGCAATCACTTCAATCTCGACGTAAACGACGGCCCCAATTTGTCGGTGCCGGATACGATCCCGGACGCACTGCATCTTTGCTCGGATCATCTTCCGGTCTATTTCAAGTGTGTGCGGCAGTCGCAGGCCATCGCGTCCATCGCCCTCTTGCAGCCGAATGGCTCGGAACTGTTGTACACCGGGGAGCCGTACACGATCCTGTGGGCGAGTCAGAATTTGAGCGGGACGGTAAGCTTGCGGATCAATCGCACGTACCCCTCGGGCAACTTTGTGGACATCGTGAGTGGGACCACCGACGACGGCGCTTTCACCTGGACGATCAACGATCCAACGACCGTCACGGCGCGGATTCAGGTGGTTTCCGACGCGCAGCCAGCCGTGAACGATGTCTCGGACGCAAACTTCTTCATTCAGCACCCGGCGCTGAACCTTGTATCGCCGGACGGGGGCGAGACGTTCTTCATCGGCAGCGGGCTGTCCATGCTCTGGGCGGGCAGCGGGTTTTCCGGCAATGTGCGGATCGAGCTGAACCGGGACTATCCGCTCGGTGGCTGGTCGATTTTGTATGGCAGTGCCGTAAATGACGGCGCGGAAACATGGTCCGTGAGCGGGCCGACGACGACGCATGCCCGGCTTCGAATATACAGCATCAATCAGCCGGCAGTCGGGGACACATCACTTGCGGATTTCACGATTGCCAACCCGTATGTGCAAATGGATGCTCCCAACGGCGGCGAGTCCTGGCCCGTGGGTTCGACCAGGGATATTACCTGGAGCTTCGGCGGTGTTAGCGGAAACGCGAGGATTGAGTTGAATCGCAGCTTCCCGTCGGCGACGTGGTCCACGCTGGCAGCCGCGGTTGCCGTGGAGGACCAACTGATTCCGTGGACCGTCACGTCGCCGCTGACTACGACCGCGCGAATTCGGGTGACGCTCCTGTCGGACACGACCAAGCGCGACACCTCGAACGCAAATTTTGAGATTCGCGCGGCGGCCACGCCGCCCTCGGTTGTTCACGATCCGCACGCGGATGCCTTACCGGGACCGGTGGTCTTCACGGCATTATTGAGCGACGATCTGCCGGGCGTCAGTGGCACGCTCTTCTACCGGCAAGAACCCGCTGTCGTGTTTGATTCGCTTCCACTGATCGCGACGGGCAATCCCGATGAGTTTGCGGCAACGCCGACGCTCGCCCCGGGAACATTTGACTACCGGATCCGCGCCTACGATACGGAGAGTCTTACCGCCGAGACTGACACATTTGTGTTCCAGGTCGAACCTTCTTGCGGGACGACGCTCGCGTATGAC
Organism: candidate division KSB1 bacterium; assembly: GCA_016214895.1. NCBI lineage: Bacteria > Pseudomonadati > Candidatus Zhuqueibacterota bacterium. Next base: position 100,022 of record JACRMR010000013.1, on the reverse strand, counting down.
GACGGAACGGCCGAGCTGTTCAACTGGTCGCAACAGGACTCGTTCGCGTGGGCGGTAAGATTCACGCCTCCCGGTTCGCCGTTCATCATCTGTGCAACCGAGTTGTTCATCGCCGCGAGTCATCCGGATTCTGTTCACTCGCAGATCCGAGTTCAACTGCTGGACGCAGATGGCCCCGGGGGCCAACCCGGAACGGTGTTGTACGAGAGCCTGAAGGGTTCGCTCGGAAACCTCGTCGGCGGTCCCTCTGCGGCAGATTGGGTGCGGTCAGTGCTATTCAGTGATGAGGGCGCGCCCCTTGCATTCAACGGCGACTTCTACGTAGCGGTTTCAAACCCACCGGGAGGTAACGAAGCATTCGGCCTCGATCAGACACTGGTGGAGGCGGGCAGATCGTACGTCTATGACCCATGCGACCACACGTGGCTGAGCGAAGCGGCCGGTGACTCCAATGCTCGGCTCGGAAACCGGATGATCCGGGTTCAGGGCTGGATGATGCTCCCGCCGACGGTGGTAGCCTCGCGGTCAGGGAATGATGTCCGGCTGAACTGGAATTCGACAGGATCGCCTTACTACAGAATTTACAGTGCGTTGATTCCTGGAGGACCGTATTCCACGGTCGAGGGCGCTACAATGGACACGGTGTTCTTTGATTTGGGAGCGATTGGGGCGGGGTCATCGTTATTCTATCAGGTGGTGTCTTCCTCTGCCCCATGAACTCGAACGCTGTTTTGGTGGCTTGCGGAGGGTCAGGGAAATCGCTACCTTTGAACTAAGTTACTAATCTACCGGGAGTCTCGCCGTGCGTTTCGGATGGGTTGAGATCGTGCTGATAGTGGCCGTTTTGCTTCTGCTGTTCGGCGGGAAGAAGATCCCTGAACTGATGCGCGGCTTGGGGCAAGGGGCGCGGGAGTTCAAAGAGGGACTTCACAGCGACAAGGACGATCAGAAAAAGCAGTAGGCCAACGGCGCTTGGGGCCATAGATGCTGAAATCGCTTGATTTTGGGTCGTCGAAGTGGTATATTTGACTATACTAAATATAGTTGAATCTACCGGAACCTTGAAGCCATGAGCGACGGCAAGTTCTATTCGTCCAAGGAAGTCTGCGAGCAGCTACAGATTTCTAAGTCCACGCTTTTCAAGTGGGAACGTGAGGGACTAATCACCAAGGTGCGTCGCGACTGGCGCGGCTGGCGGTTGTATGATGCCCGTAATCTTGAAGAGATAAAGCAGAACATTGAGAGACAGCGCTTAGAGGAGCAGTCCCCGCGTTCGCGCGCTGTTTTAGTAGTTGACGACGACACGATGATCTTGCAGGTCATGTCAGACCTGCTAAAGGCGGCGGGCTACGACGTGTTAACGGCGATGACGGGTGATGAGGCAGTCAAGTTCCATACCGACAAGGCTCCGGCACTTACATTCCTTGATGTGAAGTTAAGGGGGAAGAGCGGAATCGATGTTTTCCGGGAAATTCGGACGGTGGACCCGCAGGCGACGATCGTGATCCTGACTGGGTATCCGAAGATCGAAGACACGGTACAGGTAATCAAGGAAGGCGCCTACAATTACCTCACGAAGCCGATCAAGACGGAAGAGCTGTTGGCGATGGTCGATGAAGTACTGGGCGGTTCGTGATTTGACGAGTGACAGCCGAGGCCTGGATCTTTGAGTGCCCTGAAGAGTTCAGCTTCGGGGCATTTTTGCCTCATGGAACTTTGGAGTCGGTCAGGCGGGTTTGAGGTAAGAGGCTGTCTGAATCAGGGGCTTGGAGACCACCGGAGCGGGGAAAGGGAAGGAGTACGGCAATGAGGGGGAATCAACCATGCGCAGACTGACATTCGCACTCTTATTGCTGGCCGTAATTGGCCGGCTGCCGGCTCAGGACTTTGGGCAGAATAAGGTGCAGTTTGAGTACTTCAAATGGCGGTACATTCAGTCCGAGCACTTCGATGTTTACTTCTCGCCGGGCGGTGAGCGGTTAGCGGAGTTTACGGCGGAAACCGCCGAGCACTCGTTGAAGCAGATCGAGCAGCACTGGAATTACGATCTTGAGACGCGGGTCACCATCGTCATTTACCGTTCGCACAACAACTTTCAGCAGACAAATGTCTCGTCGGGGATACCCGAAGAGTCCGTGGGTGGCTTTACGGAGTTCTTCAAGAATCGCGTGGTATTGCCGTTCACCGGGAATTGGGAGAGCTTTCGGCACGTCATTCACCACGAGCTCACGCATGCGGTGAATTTGCGGATGTTCTACGGCTCGGGGTTTCAGTCGATTTTGATCGGTACGGCGACATCGAATATTCCGCTCTGGTTCACGGAGGGTCTGGCGGAATACGAGTCTCGCAGCGGGTGGGATGTCGAAGCCGACATGTTTATGCGCGATGCGACGATTTCCGGATATTTGCCGAATGTGGACGATCTTTACGGCTACTTTGCTTACAAGGGTGGGCAGTCGGTGTTCTATTATCTGGACCGCAAGTACGGCTCGGAGAAGGTCGGCGAATTCGTCAACAAGGTCAAGAACACCCGTGACGTTGAGCGTTCGATTAAGAGCGCGGTTGGCATGGATATGGAGGAGTTCAACCGTTCCTGGCAAAGCTGGCTGCGCAAGATTTATTGGCCGACGGTCACGGATTTGAAGCCGCCGACGGATTTTTCCGAACGGATGACCGACCACGAGAAGTGGCGCAATTTCGTAAACAACGGCGGCGCGATTTCGCCGGACGGATCAACGCTGGCTTTTCTTTCGGATCGTTCGGATTACTTCGATTTGTGGCTGCTGGAAATCGAGAGCGGCAAGCAGGACCGCGTGCTGCAGGGCGAACGCAGCGGGAATTTTGAGCAGTTGAAATGGCTGGACGCGCGCATTTCGTGGTCGCCTGACGGCGAGCGCATCACGTTTGCCTCGAAGTCCGGCCGCATCGACGCGGTGAATATCCTCGACGTGAAGCGCGGTCGTGTGACGGAGCAATTACGGTTCGACATGGATGCGATTTTCAATCCGACGTGGTCGCGGGACGGTCAGCGGATCGCCTTCGTGGGAATCAAGTCGGGACAGTCGGATCTCTATGTGTATGAACTTGCGCAGCGGCAGCTACGGCAGGTGACCGATGATCCGTATTCGGACGATGATCCGGCCTGGTCCACGGATTCAGAGTCGTTGTACTTTACTTCGGATCGCGGAGATTCGCTGCGGGTGCGCGGTTATTCAGCGGAATCCGCCATGTGGACGGCGGATTACCGGCAGACGGATATCTATCTGGTCCGGGTCGGCGAGATGGACGCGCAGCGGATGACCCGCACGCCAACGAACGAGCGCACGCCGACGTTGACGCCGAACGGGCAGTACTTGATGTATTCGTCGGACGCGAGCGGGATCTACAATCTATACCGGTACGATCTGGAGTCGGGCGCGGCCGAAGCGGTGACGAACTGTCTGACCGGCTGCTTGCAGCCGAGTTACTCGCTGAACACACAGCGCATGACGTTCGCCTCGTTTTACGAAGGCGGATACGACGTATATTTGGTCAAGAACGCGGAAGAGCTTCCGGCGTTGAGCTTGAGTTCGACGAATCTGCGGTTGCACGGGTCTCCGGAGCCATTGCCGAGTTCGGCGGAGCAGAGCGGCGCCGCGGATCGCGCGTCGATTGAGATCGGGGACACGCAGCGGCCTTACGGGCAATACATCTTTGCGAACACCGGCGGGGTGGAGAACGGTGAGCCGGTGGCAACGGCCTACGCGGACACGGCGACGACGCGCAAGGCGGGCGGCGGGTTCTTCAGCAAGAAATATCGCACGCGGTTCACACCGGACTTCGTGTACGCAACGGCGGCGTACAGTTCGTTTTTCGGCGCGCAGGGCCGGGGGCAGATTCTGTTTTCGGATGTGCTGGGCAATCAGCTCATCTATGTGAACACCGACCTCTACTACGATTTCAACAATCTCGACAATTCGAATTTCTCGGTACAGTATCTGTATCTCCCGCGACGGGTGAATTACGGTCTGGGATTGTACCGCTACGTTTACTATCTCGACGCGGGCGACATTCGCGATCAGACGTGGCAACTGGGAATGGACTTCCAGTACCCGCTCTCGAAATACACGCGGACCGAACTGAATCTGCAAGGATTCGCGATTGATCGCGCGCGCTGGGACGGCTACGACCAGCGCTATCGCCAGACGAGCAGGCGACGCGTATTTCAACCCGAGCTGGCGTATGTCCACGACACGGTCGTGTGGGGATCGACGGGGCCGGTGAACGGCACCCGCTACCGGCTATCGCTGGGTTACAGTCCTGATCTGGACAGCAGTCCGTCGCCGAACGACAAATGGTCATCGCAGTTTCTGACGATGAAGGCGGATGCTCGGGACTACATTCGACTGGGCCGGGACTACTCCTGGGCCTCGCGCTTGACGGCCGGTTTTTCCGAAGGTGATGAACCGCAGCGGTTCTTTCTGGGCGGAGTGTCCAATTGGATCAACCGGCGGTTTGAGAATGACAGCATTCCGACCGAGAACATCGATGACTTTTATTTCTCGAATTTTGTGACGCCGTTTCGCGGCGGGGACTACTTCGAGCAGCGCGGGACGGGCACCCGGTTCTTCCTGACGAATCAGGAATTCCGATTTCCAATGGTGCGTTACCTGCAATTGGGTTGGCCTTTGCCGATCGGAATTCGGGACATCCGGGGTGCGCTGTTTACGGACATCGGCGCCGCGTGGTACGGCGATCAGTTCCACTTCACGAAGAAGGATGAATTCGGCCGGCGGCGGCTGGAAGATGTGCAGACGGCCTACGGCTTGGGCATGCGATCGTGGCTGGGGTTCTTCATCCTGCGCTGGGATGTGGCCTGGAACACCGATGGGGTTGATACATCAAAGCCGCTCTACTACATGTCGATTGGAGCGGAGTACTGAGGCTGATGCAGGTGACGCGTGATTACTAACGCCGCGGGCGACCTGGTCGCTTTCATCGGGCGGCGAGTCCTTCGATTTGTCGGCGAGTTTGGTCGCTTCGGCCAGTTGATGGGTCGTGTGATCGCCGAGATCAACGGCGTGTTCGTTGAGCGGCACCTGTTCATCGCACAGTGTCGAAGGTTGGGCATCGAAAGCATGCCGTTGGTGTTGACCGTGGGTGCGTTCACCGGCGCGGTCTCGGGCTGGCAGGGCCACTATCAGCTCGAAGGGTACTTACCATTTGATTTGATCGGGCCGGCGACCTTCAAGGCAATTGTGCTCGAGCTGGGGCCTGTCTTGACGGCGCTGGTGATCGCGGGGCGAGTGTCGGCCTCGATTGCGGCGGAATTGGGCACGATGAAGGTGACGGAGCAGATCGACGCCTTGGAGTCGATGGCGATCTCGAGCGTGCGATATCTGGCGGTCCCGCGCATCGCCGCGATGACGGTGATGATGCCGATTCTCGTGATTCAGGCGAATTTTGTGGCGGTACTGGGTGCGGCGTTTGTGTGCACGACGTTTCTGAATATGACCTCGAATCAGTTCTGGGGACTGATTCCGAATTTCTTTTACGTTTACGACGTAATCGCCGGGTTAATCAAATCGGTGTTTTTCGGCATGAGCGCGGCGATGGTGGGTTGTTACATCGGATTTCGCACGGAGGGCGGCGCGGAGGGCGTCGGGATGTCCACGATTCTCGCGTTCGTGACCGCGTGTCTGGCGATTCTGTCGCTGGATTTCATACTTGCGATGATGCTATTCTGATGATTGAAGTACGCGAACTTGAGCGCTCCTTCGGGGACACGCCGGTATTGCGCGGCGTAAGTCTGACGGTGGAGACCGGGGAATCCATCACGATCATCGGTCGATCCGGGTGCGGCAAGTCGGTCTTGCTCAAACACCTGGTCGGTCTATTGAAGCCTGACGCGGGTGAGATTCTCGTGGACGGGCATTCGATCGTGCATGCGAAACGGAAGGAACTGTACGAACAGCGGAAGAAGTTCGGCGTACTGTTTCAGGGCGCGGCGTTGTGGGATTCCATGACGGTTGAGGAGAACGTGGGCTTGGCATTGCACATGCACAAGTTGGCATCCCCCTCCGAGATCGATCGAACGGTGGATGAGTGCCTGGCGCACGTCGGGCTGCCCAACACGCGGAAGCTGAAACCGGCGGAGCTCTCGGGCGGTATGAAGAAGCGCGTGGGATTGGCGCGGGCGATTGCGATGCGGCCGCGCTATATCCTGTATGATGAACCGACAACGGGACTCGATCCGATCACGGCGGACTCGATCAACGATCTGATCATCCAGATGAATCAGGAATTGGACGTGACGACGATTGTGGTGACCCACGATATGGTGTCGGCGTACAAGGTATCGAGTCGGATCATCATGCTGCACGACGGACGGGTCGTGCATTCAGGGACTCCCGCGGAGACGCAGAACTCCTCAAATGAACTGGTGCGCAAGTTTGTAAACGGGGAGTCCGACGATCCACGGACGGTGATCACGCATTACTGACGCGCTGGCTGCGCGCTTGGATCAGAGTCGAATCACAAAACCCGCCGGGAGGCGGGTTTTGTGATTGAGCATTGGCGCGATGTCAGAGCGGAATGAAGTAGGCGGCTTGGTGGAGACTGCCCGCGGACTGAAACAGCAGCCGAAACGGATCGATCATGCGGGGCGCGGATCCGAAATCGGTGACACTTTCGATGGTTCCGTTGGCGAGCCGTAGGCGAATCCCGGTGCTGACGCCCTCCTCCGCCGTCGCGAAAACGAAGTCGTTGGAATGTGGCCACGACGAGGGGTGCGTGCCGTCAGCAAGGCGCACGGGAATCGGGTTCCCGAGCGCTGCCAGGTAGATGCCCGAGCGCAGCGAGTCCTGACCTTCGTAAGCCATCATCTCCGAGTCACCGAGCCAAGCATAGCTCAACACTTGCTGTCCGAGCGTGTCGAAGATCTGCGTGACGCGATTGTACACGATCAGCGTGCGCCCGAGCGAGCTTCCGGACAGCGCGAGGAAAGCGACTTTGTGTCCGTCAGGGGAGGGTTCGGGACTGCTGCCGAATGTCGTGAGTTGCTGACGCAGCGAGCCATCGAGAGCCATGATCCGAACCCCCTGATTGGCGCTGCCGTCTTCCGGACCGGCACAGACAATCAGCGAATCTCCGGGCAAGAAGCGCGGATGGGCGCCGATGGACCAGACGTGCAGCTGGTCCGTCGAGTCGACTGCATTGCAGACATAGATTCCGTCGGCCGGGGTGGAGACGCAGACGCGGTCGCCGTGATGGGCCCACGCGTAGTCGGTGCGCGTGACGAGATCCGCTCCGACGCGGATGTGGCGGACGCTGCCGAAGTTGTAGTCGTACAGGTACAGCCCGGCCGCACCATCTTCCCGGGAAAACAGCACACGCCAACCGGCGGAATCGGCCGCCGGAGCGGAGCCATTGTCGAGGAGTACGGCAGTTACCCAATGCGCGCTTCCGCCGCCGTCATCGTTCATGCAGCCGGACAGGAGCAGCACGGGCAGCAGAACCGCGGCAAGTCTACTCATAGCGTAGGGCCTCGATGGGGTCAACTTTAGCAGCGCGAAAGGCGGGATAGAGACCCGAGAGCAGCGTGACAAGGCCGATCATGGCCACGGAGACAATCATCGTGATGGGTAGCAATGCCGGTGCCGGAAATCCTTCCGGCATTTTGACATTTTGGAGCAGCTTTATCAGTCCCCAACCGAGGACAATCCCGGCCGAGCCCGCGAAGGCGGTGATCGCCAGGGCTTCCAGGAAGAAGTGTCGCACAATGTCACCCCGGCGGGCGCCAATGGCTCGGCGCACACCGATTTCGCGGGTGCGTTCGACGACGGAGACGAGCATGATGTTCATGACACCGAGCCCGCCGATCATGAGCGTAATCCCGCCGATGGCGACCATCAACATATTGATGGCATCAAAGAGCTGAAGCGTCGTCTTGGCATCTTCGACGGTGTCCCACATGCGGATGGCTTCTTCGTCCGTCGGATCGAACTTGTGGGTATTGCCAAGAATCGAGCGAAATTCGTGAACGGCGAGATCGTGATCTTCGACCCGATTCGGAGCAAAGACGATGTTCCCGAACCAGCGTCGGTCCGTCATCGCCATGTGCGTAGTGTAGGGAACGAAGACCAGTTCGTTGTCCGGGCCGCCCATATAGTAGCGGTCCTGCTCTTTATCCGATTTCCAGCCGACAATTAGAAACTCGCGGCCCGCGATCAGCATGGTCTGATGCAAGGGGTCAGCCTCCGCTCCGAACAGCTTCTTGCGGACCTCGTCACCAATGACACAGACGCGGCGCAACTCATCGGCGTCGCGCTGGTTCAACCACCGTCCATGGTCAGGACTGATATTGCGGATCTCGCCGAATTCGGGTGCGACGCCGACCAGCCGGGTGCTAAACACACGCGGTCCGGCGCGCATGACCGTGCTCCAACTGGAGAGTTCGGGACTGAACCGGAAGTACTGAGCCTTCGCCTTCAGAGCCTCGATGGATGTTTCATTCCAGCGGACACGATCGCCCTTCTTGTTCGTGCCGACTGAAATGGAGCGATTGCCGCCCCAGGCAATCACGACATCGTTGCCGAGTGCCTTGAAGTTCTTCTGTTGCTCGACCTTGAACCCGCTGGCAATACCGGACAACAACATGACGGAGGCGATCCCCCACGTAATCCCGAACATGGTCAGGGTGCTGCGCAACTTATTGGCGCGGAGGTTTGCGACCACCTGGCGGATGAGTTCAACGAAGCCCATTAGCGCTTTTTCTTGTCCTCATCGCTGTTGCCGAGACTGACCACTTCGCCGCCGCTAAGTCCCTCGGAAATGGAGGCGCGAATCCCGTTGGAGATGCCCAGTTTCACGACTTGCAGGCGAGTCTTGGCCAGGGCTGAATCTTCGACGATCCGAACGAAGGTGGAGTCGCCCTGAAAGACAAGCGCGATTTCGTCGACAATTGGTACGTCTTTGCTTTCGTCCACGACGATCTTGGCGGTCGCACTCATCCCCACGCGCAGGAGCTTCTCGGGGTTTTCGACCCGCGCGCGTACACCGAACACGGTTTGCCGATCCTCGTCCGCATCCAACTTGCCCACCGGTGAAATATGCGTGATCGTTCCGGTGAAGGGCTTACCGGGAAAGGCCTGAACGGTAACCGCGACGTCTATACCAAGCCGCATCTTGCCGACATCGGCCTCATCAATGTCCCCGCGGAATTCGAGTTTTTCATCGTCGCCCATGGTCATCACCACGGTCCCCCCCGAGGCCGAGGTGGTGGGCGTGACGCTGGCACCTTCGTCGATTTCACGGGTGAAGATCAGGCCGCTGATCGGGGCGAGTACGGTAGTGCTAGTCCGCACGATATCGAGATTCTTGTCCTCCGATTGCGACTCTCCGAGCTGCTCGCGCTGGATCAACGCCCATTCGGCCTCAGCGGCGGCCAGTCGGGCATGGGCCCGATCGACGGCGCGCTGAGCCTCGAGGTAATCTTGTTCCGGCGAGAGGCTTTTGTCGAAAAGTTCCTTGGCAATACGCAGCTTGTCCTCGGTCTCGCGGACCTGGACCTCGGCATTTCGCAGATCTTCGCGGGCGCGGACCTGCTCCGACGGGGAGGATTCCGGGGAGATTTCAAACAGCTTTTGGCCCTTTTCGACAAAGTCGCCTTCCTCTACATACAGCTTTCGGACCGTGCCACCAGACTTGGAGCGGATTTCGATTTGCTGGAGCGGCCGGACGCGTCCGGTCGCCACAACGGTTTGAACGATGTCGCCCCGTTCGACGACGGCGGTGCGAAGTTTGGCCGCCGTGGAGTCCGCGTGCTTGCAGCCGAGAGGACCGGTAAAGCCGGTCAGGAGCAGGCCGAGGAGAAGGCTCGTCAGTTTGCGGTCGCTGAAAAGACTCATGGTTTGTCGGGGTGGAACGGAGAGACTCATTAGAGGTCGAATTGTCGCGCGGGTGAACGGACGTTCATAGATAGATATGCTTGGATTCGGACCTTCGGACTTATTCGCGGGCCGGAGGAGTCCGACATGGTGGATCGACGCTGGAAACTCAGGGGCTGCTGTCCATGAGATTCGCTGGGTAATCGAAATGTTCCTCACTCTCGCCGCCATGCGAGGCAAGATACAAAAAAAAGAGGTGATAACCTCTTAGGGATAGAGTAGAGCCTGAGTGCTGTCCGGCATAGTTAATGATTTTCTAAAGTTACGTGAGAGAAGTCAACGCAGGGCAGATATTTATGACGAAAATTGTGCTTGACTCGATGGGATTCCTCACCTATATTTAGGCACGAATCGTCCTAAAGTGGGCCGGAGTGGATGAAAGTGGTTTATCGACTGGTTTGAAGCTACCTTTTCTAAGCAATTTCCCGGGTTCGGTAGATGACAAGGGCCGCTTGAGTATTCCAGCGGACTATCGTCACGCCCTGCCTCCGGAATGCGATGGGTATCTTGTGTTCACCCTCGGGACCCGCAATTTCCTGAACGCCTTTCCGTTGGACTTCTTCAATGCGATGTGGGAAAAGGTCGAGTCCGACTCGGCCCAATTCGCATCATTCAGCAATTTGGAGCGGGACACGCTGCTGTTTGGAGAGGCCGTGTACCGTCAATTGGACAATCAGGGCCGAATCACGCTGCCGCAGGGAATCCTGAAGCAGGCGGGAATCGGCAAAGACGTCGTATTCATGGGCCGCCGGACGCACTTCACAGTTTGGGACGCCGGGGCGTTCGGGACTCACCGCGGACAGATCGGGATCAATGCAGGTGAGGCTTGGCAGCGCGTGATCGACACCGGCCATGGGAGTAATGGAAAGGAACCGCGATAGCATGGGTCTTCATGCGACCGTTCATCAGGAACAGAGTTCAGCGATCATCAGTCTCGGCGGCCAACTTCAGTCGTCCGGGATGCTCCAGATACGGGCGATTCTGAGTCATCTTTATGCTCGCGGCTGCCGCCGCTTCGTGATAGACCTGACCAAGCTCGCTCCCGTCACACCCCGCCAGCGCAGGCAACTTGGGGCCCTTTTGGGCCGGCCGCTTGCCATTCCCCCGAAAACTTCTTGCGCCGTCCGCCGTTTGGCGGATACCTCTGCAGCCCGGCCGCAACCGGGCTGCAGGGGACCTTCTCTGCTCGGCACATAATTTAGAAACAATTCGGCGAAATGTCCAGTGCCAACACGGTGGTTATTGGGCGTTTTTCGCATTCCTTCCCCAGTTGTGCCTCCGCATCGGGCGGAGACATCACTCCAAGGTCTTCACACTTCGACAAAGACACGCACGGTGAACCGCCCGTACCACGAGCCAGTACTGGCGCTTGAAGCCGTGAACCTGCTGATGACGGACGCGTCCGGTATCTACGTGGATGCGACCGTTGGCGGAGGTGGCCATGCGGCGCTGGTGATTGACCGCCTTGCTCCGGCCGGAATTCTGGTCGGCTTGGACCGCGATGCCGATGCCATCGCCCAGTCGCGGGCCGTTCTTCCCGGCTCCCCCCTGCTCTATCAAACGCCGTTCTCGGAGATTTCCGGACTCGCCAACCAATTCCCCGACGGTGTTGAAGGCGTGCTCATGGACTTGGGGATAAGTTCTCACCAGATCGACACCCCCGGTCGTGGATTCAGCCACCGCTTTGCGGGCCCGTTGGACCTCCGGATGGACCCTTCACACGGCGAGACTGCGGCCGACCTGCTGGGCAGACTGGCCGAGCTAGACCTCACCAGGCTACTTCGCGAATACGGCGAGGAGCCTCAGGCGCGCCGCATCGCCAATTTCATCGCCAAAGCCCGGGGGGAGGCGCCGATCCGGACGACGGATGCATTGGAGCGGGTGATTGGGAACGCGGTGCCCGCGACACGAGTCAAGAGCCTGGCTCGCGTGTTTCAGGCACTACGGATCGCGGTGAACGGGGAACTTGACGAACTCGAAGCAGGGTTGCGCGGGGCGTTTCGACTACTCCGAATCGGCGGGCGGTTGGTCGTGATCAGTTACCATTCACTCGAAGACCGGATTGTCAAGCAGTTTATGGCGTCGTTGGTCTCGCCGCCGCTGCCGTCGATCCGGATTCCGGTGGACCTTGACGCCGGGAGGGTAGCGCGGGCTTTGACCAAGAAGCCGGTAGTGCCCGGTCAGACCGAAATCGAGCGGAACCCGCGTTCGCGGAGTGCGAAGCTCAGGGCAATCGAGAAGATCAAATCAGAGGAGTGAGCGTCGATGTCCACGGCGGCGGCCAGCATGTCCTTTTTTCGACCCAAGCGAATTATTCGTCCGATGCGGCGGCAGATCCCGGTCTTCTGGCTGGTGGGCGGCGTCGTCGCGATCGGATCGCTGTTTGTGGCGGTGGCATGGCGGAATCTGTCACACGAGCGACTCGATCGTGAAGTGTCGAAGCAATGGTCGCAAATCGAATTCCTGGAAAAGGAAATCAAGCATCTCGAAGGCAAGGTCAAGAACGAGACGGCGGTGAGTAAGATTCAGCCCTGGGCGCGCGATCAGCGCGGCTGGCGCAAGAATGAAGCGGCGGTCCGCACACTGGTGATCTCGTCCCGGGATCTCACACCGGGCGCACTTCAGGAGAGCAGGACGATGGGGTCCAGCCATGACTGACGCCGACCGGCAGCGGCTGCGCGAGCGCGCCCTCGCGGGGACGCTTCTGCTCATCGTCGCGTGCTACGTCGCGCGGCTGGTTCAGGTTCAACTGATCGAAGGCTCGAAATGGGCCGCAATTGCGCGCAAGCAGTCGTTGCTTGCGGTCTATCAGAAGCCAGCCCGGGGGGAGATCAGGGACGTCAACGGCTGGCCGATGGCCACGACGTTGCCGTTGACCTACGCGGTTGGCTTTCGGCCGATCGCGGGCGTGGATCGAGTCGCGATCTCAGGCCGAATTGCGCCGATCCTGAACCTCTCCGACTCGGAACTGCGGAAGCGGATGCGTCGCGACAGCTTTGTGTACCTCGCGCGCCGGGTTGACGTGCAGCTGAAACGCCGACTGGAAGCGCTGGATCTGGCTTGCCTGGTGTTTGACGAAGAACCGCGACGGACATATCCGGGCGGCGTGCAGGCGGCGTGCGTCGTCGGATTCGCGGATGTGGACGGGCGCGGTCAGGAGGGGATCGAAGTCGCCTACGACAGCGTGTTGTCAGGCGCGGGATATCGCGAACTCTGCCGAGTCGATGCGCTGCGCAAGGCGGTCGCTCCGGTCGCGGACGAATATCCCGCCGAATATTTCGGCGCCGATGTCACCCTGTCGATTGATCTGCAATTGCAGACGATTGTCGAAGAGCAGATGTTGGCGGATTTCTCGAAGCGCAAGATGGAGCGCGGCTGTGCGATCTTGGTGGATCCAAAGACGGGAGACATTCTGTCGATGTCCACGTATCCGACGTACGATCCGAATCATCCGGAGAGCTCGACCCTGCCGGCGCGTCGCTGTTGGCCGGTCACCGACGTTTACGAGCCGGGCTCGACGTTCAAGATGATTCCGATTGTGGCCGCGTTGGAGGCGGGCCGCGTGTCGCGCACGACACCGGTCGATTGCGAAGGCGGTTCCTATCGCGTTCGCGGCGCGACAATTCACGATGCGCATGCCCACGGCACGCTCACGGTGGACGACGTGTTGGCCTTTTCGTCCAACATCGGCGCGGCCAAGATCGGTCAGCGATTCACTCCGACGGAACTGTACGACCGGATTCGGGCCTTCGGGTTCGGCAATCCGACGTTTGTCGAGATGCTCGGCGAACAGTCGGGAGTCGTTCCGCGACCGGCCAAGTGGTCGGGTCCGACGCAAGCGAACTTATGTTACGGACACGGCGTATCCTGCACGGCGTTGCAGCTTTTGATGGCATACGCCGCCATCGCGAACGACGGCCTGTTGATGAAGCCGAGGTTGGTTCGCTCGATCGAGTTTCCGAACGGCACACGGCAGGAAATCCCGGTCGAAGCGGTGCGGCAGGTCGTGTCGCCTTCGGTGGCGCACGAGCTGACGGACATGCTGGAGAATGTGGTCGAATACGGCACGGCGAAGCAATCCGCAGTGGAAGGAATACGCATCGCGGCCAAGACGGGGACGGCGCAAAAGGTTGACCGGGTCAATCATACATACTTCGACAAGCGATTTGTGTCGTCGTTGGTCGGCTTCTTTCCCGCCGAGGATCCGCAATACGCGCTGCTCGTGTTGGTCGATGATCCCCGGGGCGAGTATTTCGGTTCCACGGTGGCCGGTCCGGTTTACAAGGCAATCGTCGAAGAAGTTTACGCGAGCAGAATGCTGCGCGGCAAGACTCCGCCTGAAGAGCTGGTGAATCCTAAAACAACGGACAGCGGCCCAACCGGCGCCGCGCATGATGCGCGGCTGGCCGCGGCGCCCGTGCGCAGCGTGGACGGGACGACGGTTGCGAGCTTGAGTGCAGCGCCGGAAAGCGGAACGGATACGAATTGGATCTCGGTCCCGAGCGTTGAGGGTTGGCCGATGCGGCTTGCCGTGCAGGAATTCTCCCGGCGCAATCTCGGCTGTGAACTGATCGGCAGTCGGATTGTGAAAACGCAGTCGCCCCAGGCCGGCACGCGAGTGCAGGCGGGGACGGTTTGTCAAGTTGTCGGGATCACAAATTGAGCGACATGGAAATCGCACGTGCCTCGGTTATCTGAGCTGGCTCGTGAGATTGAGGGCTGCCGCGCGGTCGGCGAGGACGTCGCGGTCACGGGGATCACGAACGACTCGCGGACGGTGCGGACCGGCGACTTGTTTGTAGCGGTTCCGGGTCTCAACGTTGATGCCATACGGTATGTGGATGAAGCGCGAAGTCGCGGCGCGGTCGCGCTCATGGCACAGGCTCCGATCGCGGGATTGCCGACTCTGGTCGCCGGGAATGTGCGACGCGCGATGGCCGAAGCGTCGTGGGCGGTTTACGGACATCCCGAACGGGCGCTCACCCTGATCGGAGTGACCGGGACGAACGGTAAGACGACGGTTGCAACCGTGCTGCGGCAGGTGCTGGCGACGAACGGCCTGAACTGCGGCGTGATCGGAACGCTGGGCGTTGAGTACGGCGTGTTTGCTGCCGGATCATCACGCACGACTCCCGAGGCCCCGGTAATCGCCACGCACCTTGCGGAGATGATCCGAACGGGCGTCAGTCATGTGGTGATGGAGGCAACGTCCATCGGCATTGATCTGGAGCGCACCTGGAAGTTGCCGTTCCGAGTCACCGTGTTTACGAACCTCACGCGCGATCACCTCGACTACCATCGAACTGAGGAAAGGTACATCGACGCGAAGTTACGGTTGTTCCGCGAGCAGGAATCGGGCGGGAGCGCTGTGATCAATTTGGACAGTCCGTTGGCCGATCGATTCCTGGCGGCGGCAGCGGGCCACAAAGTCACTTACGGGATTGGACCCGGCGCTCGCTATCGCGCGACGAACTTGGAATTGCGGGCCGGGCAGATCGAGTTTGAGCTCGCAGAAGGATCATCGACGCCGCGGGTCACGACACCGCTCGTCGGCGGATTCAACGTGTCAAACGTCCTGGCGGTAATCGCGACCGCCCGGGAAGTTGGTTTGAGTCTCGATCCCATTGTTGAGTCGTTGCGCGGAATTCACGCTGCGAGGGGCCGGACGGAAGCCGTGCCGAGCCGGGCGCCGTTCACCGTCATCATCGACTACGCACATACGCCCGATGCACTCGAGAAAGTCTTGCAGACCGTTCGCGCGTTGAAGCCGCATCGGGTCGTATCGGTTTTCGGCGCGGGGGGTGACCGCGACCGGGGCAAGCGACCGTTGCTGGCCGCCACGGCGGCGCGATGGTGCGATCAGGTCTGGATCACGAGCGATAATCCCCGCAGCGAGGATCCGGAGGCAATCCTCGATGAGATCGCCGCTGGATTCCCGACTGGATACGCTTACGAACGTACCGCGGACAGGCGGGCGGCCATCGAAAGCGCATTGCAACAAGCTGTCGCCGGAGATGTGATTGTCGTTGCCGGAAAAGGGCACGAATTGTATCAGGAGATCGCGGGGAAGCAGTATCCGTTCGACGATCGCGAAGTCGTGAGGGGCTGGCTGCAGCGGACAGGATATCTCGCGTGAGGCTGCCGACGATCGGTTGGTTCTGCGCCGCGGTTGGGGCAAGTTGTCCCAGCGGGATGGCAGACGCACCGCTGGGACCCGTCTGTTACGACTCGCGTAAGCTTCAAGCCGGGGACACCTTCATCGCGGTGGTCGGCGAGCATGACGGGCACGATTACGTTGAGCGCGCGTTTGCCGCGGGCGCGAAGTCGGCGATTGTTTGCGCGCAGTGGGCATCGCGAAATCCGGCGCAGGCTCATCGACAGATCGTGGTCGATGATACACTGTCATCCTTGCAACTTGCGGGTAAAGCGTGGCGCCGGCAGTTCTCCGTGCCGGTGGTCGGCATTACCGGGTCAAACGGCAAGACGTCCACCAAGGACATCTTGCTGAAGCTGCTTGCGGTACGATACGATGTTGGCGGCACGGAAGGCAATCTCAACAACCAGCTCGGCGTCCCCCTCACCCTCTTATCAATGTCCGGCGAGAAACAAGTACTTGTGGTTGAAATGGGGGCTTCGCGCACGGGCGAGATCGGGGAATTGTGCGCGATCTCGCAGCCCACTCACGGACTGGTGACCTCAATCGCACGGGCACATATGGCGGGATTCGGCACACTTACCGCCGTGGCGCGCACCAAGGGCCAACTCTATGATGCAGTTGCGGAAGCGGGTGTGGCATTTGTTCACACGGGCGACGAGCTCTGCCGAATTGAGTCCAGCCGGTGCCGACAGGTAATTGGCTACGGCTTTGGCGAACCTGGCGAAGGCTGGTCCGGCGAATACTTTCGCGCGCAGGAACGGAGCACAAATGAGCTTGGGGGGATGAGGTTTACACTGCGCGACGTTTCGTATGAGCTGAACATTCCGGGGCAACCAGCCGCGCTGGCGGCGCTGGCCGGACTCGCCATCGCGGGCAGCCTCGGAGTTCCCTTGGAGGCCTGTCGTGATACGGTCAGGAACTGGGTGGGTGTACCCGGGCGCATGCGCGTCGAACAACTGGGCCGCTTGCGCGTATTAGACGACAGCTACAATGCGAATCCGGCAAGTATGCGCGCAGCGTTGACAACGCTCGCGACCTTCTCCGGCAATAAAATGGCGATACTTGGAACGATGGCGGAACTGGGCGAATTTTCGGAGGAAGAGCATCGGCGACTGACGAACGACCTGAGTTCGTTCGGAATTCCGCGAGTCATTTTCGTTGGATCCGGATGGAGCGGAGCGGCTGCACGCCTCGCCGAGCGCGGGATCAATGCCATGGAGACGGCGTCGGTTTCTGAGATGGCTGCGAGTCTGCCGCGGCTGGTTGACGGGATTGACGTGCTGCTTCTCAAGGGTTCACGCAGCGTGCAATTGGATCAGCTGATGCCTCAACTGCGCAAGTTGTTTGCCTGATGCTATACCACCTGTTCATGTCGCTGCGGGATGTGGTGGTCGGAGCGAATCTGTTTCGTTACATCACATTTCGTTCGGCGGCTGCGGCGGTGACCGCGTTGCTCCTTTCATTCCTTGTCGGGCCATGGATGATCCGCAAGTTACAGCAGAACCAGATCGGCGAGGAGATTCGCCAGGACGGTCCGCGCACTCATCTGGCCAAGGCAGGAACGCCGACGATGGGTGGATTGATGATTCTATTCTGCGTGGCCGTGCCCACGCTGCTCTTTGCTAATCTTACGAATTTCTACGTATTGTTGACGTTGGTATCGTTTCTATGGATGGGGGTGGTCGGCTTCTTCGACGACTACTTGAAGGCGGTAAAGAAGATCAAGAAGGGGCTGGTGGCCAAGTACAAGTTGGCTGGACAGATTGGGCTCGGCCTGCTGATTCTGGTGTTCATCCTGCTCTATCCCCACGTCTTCGGTCTAAATTTCTCCGAGAACATCACCTTAACCACGCTCCCGTTCTTGAAGAACGTGATGCTGAACTTCGGCATCCTGTATCCGCTGGTGGTCGTGGTGGTCGTGACGGGAACGTCGAACGGTGTGAATCTTACGGACGGCCTGGATGGGCTTGCCATCGGCGTCATCTCGATTGCGGCGATGGCGTTTGCCGCGATGAGCTATGTCACGGGAAACGTCAAGTTCGCGGACTATCTGAATGTAATTTACCTGGAGGGGGCGGGCGAGCTCACGGTATTCTGCGCGGCGCTGGTCGGCGCGGGGCTTGGGTTCTTGTGGTACAATGGCTATCCGGCGCAGGTGTTCATGGGCGACACCGGTGCCTTAGCGCTCGGCGCGGCGTTGGGGACCATGGCGATTCTGCTCAAGAAGGAGCTGTTCCTGATTGTAATCGGCGGCATTTTTGTGATCGAGGCCCTCAGCGTGATCGTGCAGCGGCTCTACTTCAAGTACACAAAACGAAGGTACGGCGCCGGGCGAAGGGTATTCTTGATGGCACCGCTGCATCATCACTTTGAGCAGTTGGGGTGGCACGAGTCCAAAGTTGTGGTGAGATTCTGGATCATGGAAGTGCTGTTAGTGCTGGTAAGTCTGACGATGTTCAAGGTACGGTAATTTGGATAGATTTCTGAGCGGCAAACAAGTGGCGGTGGTAGGAATGGCACGCAGCGGCATCGGCGCCGCACTGCTTGCCAAACGGCTCGGCGGGAGTGTGTTGGTTTCCGATCGGAAATCGCAGCAGGAGTTGGGCGATCACTTGGAGGAGCTGATCGCCCGAGGCATCCGCTGCGAGACGGGCGGGCATGCGCGGCTGGAGAGCGAAGAGTTCGATTTGGTGATTCTCTCGCCCGGCGTCGTGCCGCCCGACGCGTGGGTACGCCGCTGGCTGGACCGTGGGGTACCGATTTGGTCGGAGCTCGAGTTGGCGTCGCGGGTCTGGCAGGGTCGGTGGATCGCCGTGACGGGCTCGAACGGCAAGACGACCACGGTGAATCTCATCGCCGGAATCCTGCGAGCCGCGGGTTTGCACGTAGAGATGGCGGGGAACGTCGGGACGGCGTGGTCAACTCGCCTGCCCGCGCCCGAGACCCGGGTATTCGTCGTAGAGGTTTCCAGCTATCAATTGGAGTACAGTCCTACGATCAAGCCGGACGTCGGCGTGTTGCTAAATCTGTATGAGAACCATCTCGATCGTCACGGTGACATGGCAAGTTACGCGGAAGTGAAATCGCGGCTATTCCGGAATCAAACCAGTTCACAATTCGCCGTGTTGAACTCGGCAAACACCTGGGTGCAGTCCGTGGAAGCGGGCATCGGGTCAAGCAAAGTACACTTCGGCGCGGACGGCAACGCAGAGTTCCGTCTTGAAGAGAACAAGCTGGTTTGGGCGCACGACGGGAACATCGAAATCATACTGAATCGCGACGAATTCCCGTTGCCCGGTCGGCACAACGCACTGAACGCACTGGCGGCGGCGGGGGCGGCGGTGAGTTTCGGCTGCAGCGTGGCCGCGATCAGGCAGGGACTTCGGTCGGCCAGGGCCGTGGAACATCGCATTGAGTTTGTGGCTGAACGATCGGGCATCCGCTACTTCAACGATTCGAAAAGCACGAATCTGATTGCCACCATGACCGCGCTTGACTCGTTCGCAAGCAATGTAATTCTGCTTTTTGGCGGGCGTGCAAAACCGGAGTCGTTTGCGCCACTGGCCGAGCGACTCGGCAAGCCACTGAAATCGATCATCGCCTTCGGGGAGTCCCGGCAGAAGCTGTCGCAGGAACTCCCAGACGAATTCCCCGTCAAGACCACGGATGATCTTGCGAGCGCATTGGTGATCGCCCGTTCCGAGGCGGTGGCTGGAGATACGATTCTCTTGTCTCCGGGGTGCGCATCTTTCGATCAGTATCGAGACTTTGAGCAGCGCGGCACGGAATTCAAGAATCTGGTACGCGAATCATGAACTCCCCCACGACATCCTCTACCGGATCGGTACGTACGCTTGAACGCCGCGCGGGCTACGATATCTGGCTGTTGGTCGCGGCCACGGCGATTTCGATGTATGGTGCGCTGTTTGTGCTGACGTCATCGGCCGTGCACTCGTGGCAATTCCACCTTGGACAGATCGGGGCGATCTTCTGGAATCACGTGGCGCGGCTGGGATTGGGTGCCCTGGTCCTGGTCGCGATGATGTTCACGGACTATCGCTGGTTGCAACGGATTGCGCGATGGGCGGTGATCGCCGCGGTGTTGATGTTGATTGCGGTGCTCTTTGTGAAACAACCTCACGGCGCGACCGCCCACCGCTGGCTGACCCTATTCGGAATCAGTTTTCAACCGGCCGAACTGACCAAGTTCGCGCTCATCATTTACTTCGCCATGCGGGTCTCAGCGCAGGAACAACAGAGCCGGCACGCTGCGCGCAAGCTGTACCAAGGGTATCTGATGACAGTGGGTGTCGTGCTCGGTCTTGTGATGCTCGAACCCAACTTGTCGATGGCGGTCTTGATCCTCGGCACGGCGGCAGTACTATTGTACCTATCGGGAGTCAGGCTGAAGCCGTTTATTCTGCCGGGCCTCGGCGCGATCGTCGTCTTCGCACTGGTGGCTTGGTTCACGCCCTATATGCATGACCGACTGTCGTCCTATTTCGCGGGGATTCTCGACCCGCTGCAGTCAAGCTATCACGTGAAACAATCACTGATCGGCATTGGGCAAGGCGGACTTGCGGGCGTCGGCCTGGGAGCGTCAACCCAGAAGCACTTTTTCCTCCCGGAGCCGTTCAAGGACTTCATCTTTTCGATTGTCGGCGAAGAGTGGGGTTTTGTCGGCGCGACGACTCTGATCGGAATGTACTTGCTGCTGATCAGTCGGGCGTGGCGAATCGCGCGGAACGCACCCGACACATTTGGGTATTACGTGGCGGCCGGCATCACGGCGACGCTGGCGTTGTCCGCCGTCGTAAACATGGGCGTGACGATGGGCGTGTTGCCGGCCACCGGTCAGCCACTGCCGCTCTTTTCGTACGGAGGATCGTCCTTGCTCATGACGCTGGGCGCCATCGGAGTCCTGCTGAACATTTCGCGTCAGTCGCAATCGGTCGGCAGCCGGGTCGCATGAACTTGCGGGGATCAGCGAATCAGCACGAAGTTCGAGTGCTGATCGCGGGGGGCGGCACGGGCGGACATGTCTTCCCGGCAATCGCGATCGCACAGGCGATCCAAGAGTCCTACCCTTCTGCGCAAATCCAATTCGTCGGGACCAAAGCGGGAGTCGAAAACCGGGTCGTTCCGCACGCGGGCTTCGCCCTCCGGACGATTTGGATTTCGGGATTTGCGCGCCGGCGGATCTTGAAGAATCTCGCGCTGCCACTAAAGCTGATCGTCAGTTTCGGGCAGTGCTACCGCTTGCTCCGCGCGGTTCGCCCGCAGATCGTCATTGGCAGCGGCGGTTACGTCATGGGTCCGGTACTACTTGTGGCACAGAAACTCGGATATCCCACATTGATTCAGGAACAGAACTCCTTGCCGGGAGTGACGACACGCAAGCTGGCGGCCGGTGCCGGCGCAATTTGCGTGGGGTTCGACGATTCGCGGCAGCGTCTTGGATCGGCGAAGGCCGTCTTCACGGGCAATCCGGTTCGCAGTGAATTCAGGGTGATGGACCGCGCAAGCTCGCTTGCACGGTGGAAACTCGATCCATCGCGAAAGACACTACTTGTGTTCGGCGGATCGCTGGGCGCGCGTTCGGTGAATGAGGCGCTGGCTACTGTACTTCCGCAAATGATCGCGACCTACAACGTGATCTGGCAGACCGGACGGTCCGGCGTGCCGGTCAGTGTCAGCCGCGAGTTCATTCATGAAGCTCGCACGGCAGGGCGTCTGGCCGTATTGGATTTCATTGAGGACATGGCTACTGCGTACGCGGCGGCCGACTTGTCTGTGTGTCGCGCGGGTGCCATGACACTCGCCGAACTTGCGTTGGCCGGTCTGCCGGCGATCCTCGTTCCGTATCCGCATGCGGCCGACGATCATCAGACCGTCAATGCCCAGTCGGTAGTGGCCGTCGGCGCGGCAACGTGGATAGCGGATCGCGAACTGGAGGGTCCGCGCGTACTGCACGCGGTGAGTGAACTCCTGGGGGACGCGGCGCGGCTGAGCGGGATGGCCGCGGCGATGCGAAGTCTGGGAAAGCCGGACGCGGCCCGTCGCATCGCGGCCATTGCCATGGAATTGGCGAGCAAGTCATGACGAATCAGCGTCCGTTCCGCCGGATCAAGCACGTTCACATGATTGGCATCGGCGGCGCGGGCATGTGCGGCATAGCCGAGGTGTTGCTGAATCGCGGCTTCACGGTCAGCGGAAGTGATCTGCAGCTGTCAGCGGTGACCGAGCGACTGCAGGGGCTGGGGGCGCGGATTCACGCCGCGCATCAGGCCGAGCAGATTATTGGGGCGGACGTCATCGTGTATTCATCGGCAGTGAGACCGGAAAACGTCGAGTTGCGCGCCGCGCGGGATGCGCGGATTCCGACGATTCCGCGCAGCGAGATGCTGGCGGAGTTGATGCGGATGAAGACGGGAATCGCCGTGGCGGGCACACACGGCAAGACGACGACGACATCAATGGTCGGCGCGATCCTGCAACACGCGGGCTGGAACCCAACGCTGATCGTGGGCGGCATCGTGCGCGCGATTGACTCGGGCGCTCGCATCGGGATCGGTGACTACATGGTTGTCGAAGCCGATGAATTCGACCGTTCGTTTCTCAAGCTCTCCCCGACTCTGGCCGTGATCACAACGATTGAAGCGGAGCATCTCGATACTTATGGGGATCTGGAGGGGGTCAAGGATGCATTCGTGGAATTCGCGTCACGGGTCCCCTTTTACGGCACCGTGATCGTGTACGGCGATGACGCCGAGGTGAAGTCGGTACTGCCGCGCATCAAGCGCCCAACCCTGACTTACGGCTTCTCGGAAGCCAGTGAGTTGCGTGGTATGGACCTCGCGTTTTTGGGGACGCATTCGCGTTGCCGGGTCTTGTCGAACCGCTTGGCGGAAAGCACGCTTGAGCTTCAAGTTCCGGGACGGCATAACGTATTGAATGCGCTGGCTGCGCTGGCCACGGCGGATGAACTCGAAATTCCGCGCGCGATCGCGTGCGAAGGGCTGGCCGGGTTCACCGGCGTACGGCGGCGCTTTGAAGTCAAGGGCGAATTCTCCGGGGTAATAATCGTTGACGATTATGCGCACCATCCAACCGAGGTCGAGAATGTGTTGCGCACGGCGCGATTGAGCTGGCCGGATCGGCGACTCGTGGCCCTGTTTCAACCGCACCTATTCACACGCACACGGGACTTTTTCGATGAGTTTGGCCGGGTGCTGGCGCTGGCCGACCGCGTTTTGTTAACCGAGATCTACGGCGCCCGCGAGCAATCGATGGTTGGAATCACGTCCGAGCTGATTGCCGATTCCGCCCGCGCGCACGGCGCGTCCTCCGTCGAGATCCTGGCGACGCCGGACATCACCCGCTCCGCGCTCGCTCGCATCAAGCGCGGTGACGTCGTATTGGTCATGGGCGCGGGAAATATCACCCGGGTTTCCGAGGAACTCTCGCAGGCCTTGTCATGAACTCCACTTCCCGGTCACGAATCATGCGGCACGCGCGCTGCCGGGTTCGGGCCGACATTCCGCTGGCACCATTGACCAGCTTTCAGATCGGTGGTCCGGCGGCGCTGCTCGCGGAACCCGCCACGATCGCGGAACTTGTGGAGCTGTTCCGGCTGATCGGTGAGGAGCAGGCGGCGCACTTCTACCTTGGCTTGGGCACGAACCTATTGGTATCCGATGCAGGAATCGACGCCGTTGTCGTCAGAGCGAGCGGAGATTTGACCGGCATCCGTTCAGACGCAGAAGTTCTGCATGCCGGACCCGGCGCCCGGCTGCTGGACTTGACCACACACGCCGCGGTGCGCGCGCTTTCGGGGATCGAGCCGCTATCCGGCATTCCGGGGACGGTCGGCGGCGGCCTGTACATGAACGCCGGTGCCTATGGCGGGGAAATCGCGGATACGTTCGTGAGCGCGGACGTGCTGAGTCCCGACTTGACCACGCTCACCGTCGAGAAGCGCGATGTGGGCTTTTCTTATCGGTCAGCGCCGGCCTTTCGCGACGTCATCGTGTTGAACAGTCGTTATCGATTGGCGCGCGGCGAGCAAGCGAAGATCATTGCCGAGATGCGACGGGTGTGGAAGCTGCGACGGGCCAAGCAGCCCCTCGAATTTCCCAGCGCCGGCTCGATCTTCAAGCGTCCACCGAACGATTTTGCAGGGCGGTTGATCGAAGCGGTGGACGGCAAGGGCGTACGCGTCGGCGGCGCGCTGGTGCCCCACAAGCACGCGGGCATGTTTGTGAATACGGGTGGCGCGACGGCGGCGGATGTTTGCGCTTTGGTGCGCGAGATTCGGTCACGCGTCTATCGCGAGTTCCACATCTTGTTGGAAACCGAGGTACTGCCAATTGGGTTCAAGGAAGACCCCTTCGCGATCGCGCTCTGAGGCGCGGCGCCGAGTACGCAAGCTGCGACTGATCTCCGTGGGAGTTCTGGTCGTGGCGGCGTTACTGCTGGTTGTTTTCCGCGGTCCGCTGTTCCGCGCGGTATCCGGACGGTTGGTAACGATCGCCGAACGATTTCGCGTGCGGCAAGTGCTTGTGGACGGGGAGCACTTGCTGACGAAGGACGCCGTATTGAAGGCGGCCGGTGTTCCGCTGGCGTCCGCGATGTTTCGGGTTTCAACGGAAGTCGTCGAAACCCGGTTGGAGTCGCAGCCGTGGATCAAACGAGCCCGGGTCAGTCGACGGTTTCCGGATACGATTGAGATTCTGATCACGGAACGCGAGCCAATTGCGGCGATCCGGCAGCAATCGATGATCATTGTCACGGCGGACAGTATGGCGGTTCCGCCGCCGTCGGAGCGCTGGGTTTGGGATCTGCCGCTGTTGCTTCCTCCCCACTCGGTTCAAACCACGGTGGGGCGAGTGCTGCGAGACGCGGAAACGCTCGCGCTGTTGAACGAGGCCGTGACGGTGCGAAGAGTCTCGGTGGACAGTTGGCAGAACCTCAGCGAGTTGTACTACCGTGGTGACGAAATTTACGCGTCGCTGGCGCGCCCGACGGTGGAGCTGCGATTGGGCCACGGCGTTGGAGAACTGGCGTGGACAGCGTTGGCGAGCTACTTTGCATACGGCGAGGATCGCCCCGCCGACGGGGCGACGCAATTGATCGACTTACGATTTGCGGGAAAGGTAATCGTTACGGCTGGACGTCCAATTGAGGAGCGACTGAACGGATGAAGAAGTCAGCCAGTCACCGCGACCTGATTTGCGGGGTGGACATCGGGACGACCAAAGTGTTGACGGTCGTCGCGGAACCGGGCGAACGCGAAGCGCTGCACATTCTCGGTGTTGGCTGCGTGCCATCGCGGGGCTTGCGGCGCGGCGTCGTGATTAATCTTGAGCAAACGACGGAAGACATCGAGAAATCCGTTGAGCTGGCGGAGGCGGATTCGGGCGAGCGGATTCACACGGTCTGGGTGGGCGTGGCCGGCGAGCACGTGCGCAGTCTGAATTCCCGCGGCGCGATTCCGGTGAGCCGCAGTCGGGGATCGCAGACCGGCGAGGTCACGAGTCCGGACGTTGAGCGAGTCGTCGAGGCCGCCAGCGCGGTAGCCTTGCCGCTGGATCGACGCGTGCTGCATGTTATTCCGCAGGAATTTGTCGTGGATTCAGAGCGCGGTATTCGCTCGCCGGTCGGCATGGCGGGAGTGCGATTAGAGGCCAACGTTCACATTGTCACGTGCGCGCTGTCGTCGGCGCAGAATATCCTGACGTGTTGCAAGCGAGCGGACTTGAACGTGATGGACCTGGTGCTGGAGCCGTTGGCTTCCGCGACCAGTGTGCTCACGCGGGACGAGATGGAGCTGGGCGCAATCCTGCTCGACATTGGCGGCGGCACTACTGATCTCGCGGTGTTTCACAATGGCACGATTCGTCACAGCGCGGTAGTGGGGTACGGCGGTGATTACATCACGCGCGATATCGCCGTAGGTCTGCGGACGCCGGTGGAGTCGGCGGAGACGATCAAGATCGAGCAGGGCGCTGCTCACGCGCGCGCCATCAGCCAGAACGAGTTCTTGGAAATCCCGGGCGTCGGCGGCCGGGAGCCGCGCGCACTGAGTCGATCGATGCTGTTGGGAATCATTGCGCCGCGGGTTGAGGAGATTCTGACGCTGGCGCGGGAGGAACTGCAGCGTGCGCGGATGCTCGAGCATGCGGCCGCCGGGGTCATTTTGACCGGGGGCGGAGCGTCGATGGCGGGAATGGCGGAATTGGCGGAGGAGATTTTTGCGCTTCCGGTGCGCATCGGAGCGCCGCGTGATCTTCCGGCGCACGATTCGATTCATATCGGTCCGAAGTATTCGACGGCGCTCGGACTGATTCGGTACGCGCTGACGCGGGTGGAGCGCGAACCGCTGGCGATGGCCAACGGCCGCAAATGGTCGAACGCGGCCTCCGGTCGCGTCAGGGAATGGTTGCAAGGAATCTTTTAGAAATATAGTCTTTCTTCAGGAGGTCAATCGATGGATCCCGTACGTTTTCGGTTTGCGGACGAAATCAGCGGCGGCGCGAAGATGAAGGTCGTCGGCGTCGGCGGCGCGGGCGGCAATGCGCTGAACTGCATGATCGATGCCGGGTTGCAGAGCGTGGATTTCATAGCAGTGAACACGGATGCGCAGGCGCTTCAGCAGAATCGCTCGCCGCGCCGCATTCAGATTGGCCGCGAGGTCACGCGCGGGTTGGGGGCGGGCGCAAATCCGGAAGTGGGGCGGCAGGCAGTCGCCGAGAATTGCGACGATATCCGCGAGGCGATTGAAGGCGCGGACATGGTATTCATCACCGCCGGCATGGGCGGCGGTACGGGAACCGGCGCGGCCCCGACGGTGGCCCGGATTGCGAAGGAAATCGGCGCCCTCTCGGTCGGCATCGTGACCAAGCCCTTCTCGTTTGAGGGCAAGAAGCGCAGCGCGCAGGCGGAACGCGGATTGTCCGAGCTTAAGGAACATGTCGATACGCTGATCGTCATCCCGAACCAGCGGCTGATCTCCATCGTGGACCGCAATACCACCTTGGTCGAAGCCTTCAACATGGCGGACAACGTGCTGTTGCAGGCGACGAAGGGCATTTCCGACCTGATCGCGGTACCGGGTATGGTGAACGTAGATTTCGCGGACGTGCGGACCGTCATGGCACAGATGGGAGACGCGCTGATGGGCGTCGGCACCGGGACCGGCGAACACCGCGCGATCGAAGCCGCGCAGAAGGCGATCTCCTCGCCCCTGCTCGAAGAGGTATCGATTGCCGGCGCGCGCGCGATTCTGATTAACATCTCGGGCGGCACCGATCTCGCATTGCACGATGTATCGGATGCGACACAGACGATCTATGACGCTGCCGGCGAGGATGCAGAGGTCATTTTTGGCGCGGTGATTGATCCGAATTTGACCGGTGAGCTGCGCGTGACGGTAATCGCGACGGGGTTTAACCAGCAGCAGTCCGCGAAGCCGATTTCGGTAGCCGCGATTTCGGCTACTCGTCCGGTCGTGGTGCAGCGCGCGGCGGAGTCGATCCGCCCGGTATCGCCGGAATTTCGATCGTTTGATGCGGTAGCCAGCCGGGCGGGCGATCCGTCGAACATTCGCCGGCTCACACGCGATATCAACGGACGACCCGAGCCGCTGATTGTGGGCGAGGAATTCGGTGAAGACTCGCGATTCGAGATCCCGGCATTCCTGCGGCGGCAGATGGACTGATCGGCCGGTTGCGGGAATTGAGTTTGAGCCGTCACGAGTCAGATCGTGACGGCTCTTTTGCATGCATGCCGCAACAAACGGCTTGCTAATGGTCTCTGAATCATTAGATTGGATTTCGTGTGCGCGTGAACATACGGACAAAGGAGGTTTGCTTTGGATTTCAGTCTGCTGAAGACGCTGGCCGACGCCCATGCGGTATCCGGCCGTGAGGAAGGCATTCGGGCACTGATTCGCAAGGAGCTGACGACGGTGGGGTGCAAGGTGACCACCGACTCGATGGGCAACCTGATCGGTTACAAGAAGGGATCGGGCAAGAAGAAGGTGATGCTTGCCGCCCACATGGATGAGATCGGATTTCTGGTCAGTCATGTGGACAAGGAAGGGTTTCTTCGGCTGCAGCCGGTTGGCGGCTGGGACCCCCGGACGATGATGGCACAGCGTGTCTATGTCCACACGGCGAAGAAACGGCTGCTGGGAGTAATCGGAAGCAAACCGGTCCACGTGCTCTCCGAAGAGGAGGCCAAGAAGCCGCTCAGGGTCACGGATTACTTTGTGGATCTCGGGTTGCCGGCCAAGCCCGTGCAGTCCATGGTCGAAGTTGGAGATCCGGTAACGATGGCGCGTACGCTGGAAGAGATCGGCGATTGCTTCACGGGCAAGGCCGTCGATAACCGTTTCGGGGTGTGGTTGATGGTCGAAGCACTACGCCGCGTGAAAAAGCATACGGTCGATATCTACGCAGTCGCCACGGTCCAGGAAGAAGTGGGGATTCGCGGAGCGATTGCGTCGGCGCAGGACATTCGGCCGGATGTCGGGATTGCGCTCGACATCACGATTGCGGTGGACACGCCGGGATCGCAGGCGCAGGATCACATCACGCGACTCGGCGACGGCGCAGCACTCAAGGTTATGGATGGTGCGTCGATTTCGAATCCGAAGTTAATTCGCGAGCTGCGCGATCTCGCCAAGCAGCGCAAGCTCAAGTACCAACTGGAGATTCTGCCGCGCGGCGGCACCGATGCGGGGGGATTGCGGATGTTCAGCGGGCATTGCGCGGTCGCGACGCTTTCCGTGCCGGTGCGATATGTGCACTCGACAGTCGAAACCGTGAGCAAAGCGGACCTGGAGTCCTGTGTTGACCTACTGTCTGCCTATCTGGAGACCTCCCGCGGCACAGGCTACGAATTGGGCGACAAGCTGTAACCATCAGCCGGCAAGACATGCAGAAGCCCGGTCGATTGACCGGGCTTCTCTGCAATTTAGTACCTGAGTTTGGCGTTGTTATTCCGACGGTTTGGAACTCGCGACGGACACGTCGGCCGGCTCGATTCGTACTCCATCGGTCGGATTGTCAATGAACTTCGGGATGAACTTCCGCACTACGGCGAGCATGACATCGTCGCTCGGATCACCGACTTCCATCGTGATCGTCGTCGGATTGTACATCTTAATTTTGCGATCCGGTCCGAAGACCATGTCCATCCTTCCCATCGAGCGCCCATCGCGTGCGGCTCGCACGACGCGGGTGTTCCCGACAACCCACGGGGCGTCGCTATTTGGCCGGTAACTTCGTCCGCCGACAATCAACGCGATTTGGGGAAGCGCGGCGGCCAGGCTCGAATCCACAGCATCGCCGCAGGTTGACAACAATATGATCAGATCTACTTCGTCCAAGAGCGCGGCGACGTTCCGCCGAGCGGCGGTCAGTGGATCTTCAACGGTGGCATCCGCCGGCAATTTCAAACTGTCGAATCGCATGACGTCGCGTGTGCCACACAAGCCAATGAACGCGACACGAGCTTCCTTAACCTCCTTGACAATGTACGGGTCCGCGACCGCCGAACCACCGACCTTCAAGTTCGCGGATACGTAGGCGAACTTGGAATCCTTGCGCGCGCTTCTGAAAGCGTCGTAGCCGAATGCCAACTCGCGTTCCGAGACATTGACCACGGAGGTTGCCATCTGATTGTAAGTCGCGACGCTGAGCATGCCCTTGCTGCTGTCGGCTGCGGGTGTCCCGGTGGCCCAATTTCCCGCGTCACAGTAAACGGCACTGGCATCCTCCGCTCGAATCAACTTGATCTTGGCGCTGCGCTTGGTTATTCCGCCTCCGTTGTGCTTGCAGCCGCAACCCTCGACCTTTCCGCGAACATCGCTGGTATAGAGGATCGAGACGACCGTGCCATCCGTGATTTCCCGCTTTGAACATCCAAGCAATGCCACGGCCATCAAGGCAGCAACGAGCGACGGGATCGCGAAAATTTTCGATGAATGAGGCATAATCGCTATCGATGAGTTAGCGGCGACGACCTGCCGAAGGAATACACTACTTGCGATACTCTCACCGCGAACGCACAGTTCCCCTTGCTTCGGCGCGTGGTCAGGCGATGTAGGCCAGCCCGCGGTTCACCACACCCATGGCCTTGCCTTTCAACGGCCAACCCGCGAAAGCAGTGTTGCGCGACCGCGACCGGAACGTGGCCGGGTCAACGGTCATGGTTGCATCCGGATCAATCAGCGTCAGGTTCGCGGGCGCACCACTCACGAGACTTGGAACCGGCTGTGCCAGAATCGCGCGGGGCGCGTACACGACGCGCTCCAGCAACGTGTTCAAGTCCATCATGGTCGGAACAAAGTGAGTGAGCGCAATCCCCATCGCCGTTTCCAGACCGACCACTCCGAACGGCGCGACATCGAACTCCTGCGCTTTGGATTCCCACGGATGCGGCGCGTGGTCCGTGCAGTAAACATCGAGTGTGCCGTCGCGGAAGCCCTCGATACAGGCCAGCCGGTCCGCTTCAGCGCGAAGCGGTGGATTCATTTTGAAATTCGTGTCGAATTCTTTGCACGCCGAGTCATTCAGCAGCAAGTGGTGTGGACACACCTCCGCGGTAACCCGGATGCCCCTGCGCTTGGCCTCACGAATCCAGTGCACGGATTCCTTCGTCGAGACGTGGCAGAGGTGGATCGCCGCGCCGGTATATTCCGAAATGAGTATGCAGCGGACCACATCAATCGTCTCGCCGATCGCGGGCATGCCGGGGAGTCCAAGGCTGGTGGACCACTCGCTCTCGTTCATGGCGCCGCCCTGAACGAGTTCACTGTCCTCTGCATGCTCGAAGATGCGCGCGCCGAGCATATTGGCATATTCCATGGCATGCCGCAGGACCGCGCTGCTGCGAATCGGCGAGCCGTCGTCCGTGAACGCGCGAACACCCGCTTCGACCAGTTCTGACATATCCACCAGTTCTTTACCCTTGCGTTCACGCGTCGCCGCGGCGATGACGTGGACGTCGATGGGCAGGCCCTTGGCCTGGTCGCGAACCCAGCCGACGAGGCCCGCGTTATCGAGCGGCGGATCGGTATTGGGCATGCAGGCGACGCCCGTAAAGCCGCCGGCCATAGCGGCGTGACATCCGCTGACAATCGTCTCCGCGACTTCGCGGCCCGGCTCACGCAAATGCACATGCAGATCAAACCAGCCCGGAGTGATCCAGTGCCCGCGCAGGTCGAAGCGATCGGTTCCCTCGGGGATCTGTTGGGGATTGACCGAGATCAGGCCGTCGCGAATGAGCAGGCCGGCGGCCTGGTCGATTCCGGAGCGCGGATCAATCAAACGAGCGCCTTCAAAGTAGATCGAGCGGGCCGGTGCGGGATGATCGATGGACGCGTACTTGGGGTTCATGGAGCTGGACTTCATTTGCTCTCCGGTTCGGCACGGCCGCCCGCGAGCAGGTAGAGCACGGCCATCCGCACGGCGACGCCGTTGGTAACCTGCCGCAGGATCACCGAGTGCTCGCCATCGGCGACATCGGAGGTGATCTCTACTCCGCGGTTGATCGGACCGGGATGCAGTACCGTCAACGGATTGGGCGCCTTGTCGAGCCGCTCGCGAGTCAGGCCGAAATACTTCTGGTATTCACGCAAGGACGGGAACAACCCGCTCTGCTGTCGCTCTAACTGGATCCGCAGGATATTCAACGCGTCGCAGTGCTGAATGGCGTCGTCGAGGCTATGCGTGATTTCGACGCCGAAGCGTTCGATCCCGCGCGGGATCAGGGTGGCCGGACCGCAGAGCACCACGTTGGCGCCCATCGTCTTGAGTCCGACGATATTTGACATCGCCACGCGCGAATGCAGGATATCTCCGACGAGGCAGACCCGCAGCCCCTTTAGGGTTCCGAATTTCTCCCGCAGTGTGAGCATATCGAGCAGCGCCTGCGTGGGGTGTTCGTGGCGGCCGTCACCGGCATTCACGATGATCGAATCGAGGTGCCGGGCGAGGAAGTGCGGACTGCCCGGCGACTTGTGGCGCATCACCACGACGTCGATTCTCATCGCTTCAATGTTGCGGGCGGTATCGAGCAGCGTTTCCCCTTTTTCGACGGCGCTGCCCGAGGCGGAGAAGTTCAGCGTATCCGCGGATAGTCGTTTTTCGGCGAGTTCAAAGCTGGTGCGCGTCCGCGTTGAGGACTCGAAGAAGAGGTTGACGACCGTGACGCCGCGGAGCGTGGGCACTTTCTTGACCGGTCGATCGAGAATTTCGCGCATGCGCTCGGCAGTATCGAGGATGATCGTGATATCCTGCTCGGAATAGTCACGCAGACCAAGCATGTGCTTGTGGGACAGCAGACTCATGGATTCTGCACCTCGACCAGCAACACGGCATCATCGCCGTCCACTTCCGACATGCGCACGGCGACTTCTTCATTGATACTGGTGGGTACGTTCTTGCCGACGAAGTCCGCTTTGATCGGCAATTCCCGGTGTCCGCGATCGACGAGTACCGCGAGCTGAATGCGCCGCGGTCTGCCGATATCCATGAGTGCATCGAGCGCCGCGCGGACCGTCCGCCCGGTGTATAGCACATCGTCCACGAGCACCACGTTCATGTGATCCAGATCAAAGGGAATCTCGGTCACCTGCACCTGCGGCTGTTTCAGTGCGCGGCGATAGTCGTCGCGATACATGACCGGATCGAGCACGCCGACGGGCAAATTCGACTGTTCGATTTCGGCGATTTTCGCGGCGATTCGCCGGGCAATGAAGACTCCCCGGGTCTGCATCCCGATCAGGCCGAGTTGTGCGGTCCCGCGATTGCGCTCAATGATCTCGTGCGCGAGCCGGGTGATCGTGCGATTAAACCCGGCTTGGTCAACGAGCGTTGCTTTGGTAATGACGGTCATCTTTGCTGAATATTGGGTCAAACGATGAGTCAGCCGACAGGGGCGTGGAAACGAGGGAACCCACCGCGAGTTTGCGATGGGTTGCCGTTCGTTCGAGTCGCGTTCGAGGAATGGGCCCTTACTGTTCTCGCGGGAAACATGCTTAAAGGGGAAGAGCGGTCGGCGATGTCAAAGCATACCGAGGCGCATTCGTGCTTCGTCACTCATCATGTCGATGGACCACGGCGGATCCCAAACAATATCGACAATCGCGTCTTCGATACCCTCCACTCCGAGCGCGGCGCGGCGGGCGTACTCCACAATCGTACCGCCGAGTGCGCAGCCGGGAGAAGTGAGCGTGACTTTGACATCGGCGCGGGAGCCCTCAACTTGCACATCATAGACGAGTCCGAGATCGGTGATCGGGAGCGCCAGCTCCGGGTCATAGACTTGCGCCAAGGCCTGATAGACTTGTTCGGGAGTGGGCATGCAATTCACCTCGTCAGTGGAGCCGGTGAAACCAGTCCGATCTGGTCGGCAACACGCGTCGCAATGTCGAGAAACTGCTGTCGCAATCCGGCATGGGCCTCGATTGCGGATGTCGGGTCGCCGGCATCGGAAGCGGCCACGAGCGCCGGTACGAGCGGAATCGCAGCCAAGAGCGGCACGCCCAATCGACGGGCTTCAGCTTCCGCGCCACCCTTGCCGAAAATATACGTGATTTCGCCGCAATGATCGCAAGTGAATCCGGACATGTTTTCCACGATGCCCAGAATCGGGACATTGAGCTTTTCGAACATGGCGGCGCCTTTACGAGCATCGATCAAGGCCAGGTCCTGCGGTGTCGAAACGATGATCGCGCCGTCCAGATTGATCTTTTGCGAAAGCGTCATTTGGGCGTCGCCTGTACCCGGCGGCAGGTCAACGATCAGCGCATCCAGTTCACCCCATTCCACATCGCGCAGGAATTGTTCGGTGGCCTGGTGAACCATCGGTCCGCGCCAGATCATGGGCGTGTCCGGATCGACAAGAAAGCCCATCGACATCAGTTTCAGGCCATTGTGCTCGATCGGCAGGATCCGGTTGTTGAAGGCGCGGGCCCGGGTGTGTACGCCCATGAGTGTCGGTACGCTGGGGCCGTACACGTCGAAATCCACAAGCCCGACCGTATGACCGAGCTTCTGCAGCATCATGGCAAGCCCGGCGGCCACCGTGCTCTTCCCCACACCGCCCTTGCCCGAGGCCACGGCGATCTTTGTGCGAACTCCGGGCAACAATGGTTGGTCCGAAGGCGGTCGCGCATGCGGGTCGCGCATCGGCGTCTGCGGCGCAGATTCGGGCTGCACCCAGGTCATGGCAACCTGAATCTCGCGCGCTCCAGCAATGGCATGCAGCGCCTTTGTCACGTCCTGCTCGATGATGATCGGAATATTCGGATCCCGCGACGCCACATTGATTTTCACGACGATCCGTTTGCTCTCGATCTCGATGCCCTTGACAATCCCGAACGACACGATATCGCGGGACAATCGCGGAAATTTGACCCCCTTGAGGGTCTCTAAGACTGTTTCGTGATTGAGGTCGGACATGATTTCTGTTGGAGCGAAGCGCTGGCCCAATTTACGGAAATAGACGCAGACTTTCAAGCCAGAAGTATCTTATTATTATTGCTTATGATACGGCAGGTTCTTCCACAAGGACAAGGCCCGATAAATTTGCTCGGCCAGCACCAGCCGCGCCAATTCGTGCGGTAGTGTCATCGCGGACAGGGATAGTCTCAGGTCCGCTTGCTCCAAGATTCGCCGATCCAATCCCCACGCTCCGCCGATCACAAAGGTGATCCTACCGATCGAACGGTTCATGGATTCGACGATCCACGCCGAGAATTGCTCGGTCGAGAACTGCTTGCCCAGTACGTCCATCGCCACGACGATTCCGGGTCTCTGGAGCTGCTTTTCGAGTTGATCAGCCTCGCGAACGAGCGTTCCGGTGCCCTTGCCGTTACTTTCTTCCGAGGTACCGACGGCGACTTCCAACTGTTCAATCGGCAGCCAGCGGGCGATTCGCTCGAGGTAATCCTGAACGCCGGCTTTGTAATAAGGTTCGCGGAGCTTTCCGACGGCGAGGATGGCGAGGTTCATGAGGAAGGCTCGTGTTTGTCGCGCAGTCCGGGGCCGTAGTAAATGGCGTCCCAGTACTCGCGACGGGTGAGATATTTGCGGGGGCGCAATAGCCCCAACGTAAACCAGCGGATCAACTCGGAGCCGCGGCGAAGTCGCAGCTTGCGGGTACTCGTGAGAATTGGGCGGTTCGTCAGCGTGGCGATTCGCATTCCCCGACGGCGCGCTTCCTTGCGCAGCCGGCGGGCGAATTCGACGTCTTCGAGGGCGTACAAGTTCTCATCGAAGCCGCCCAGTGCAAGGTAATCCTCGCGCCGCAGGAAGAACATGCCACAGGGCAATCGCATCACGACGCTGGCGGCATTCACCATCAGAAAGGGCAGATACCAACTCGCTCGAATATCTTCCGCCCAGATCCGCACGCCACCCGCGAAGGTATTTCCGCGCATCAGGCGGTCAACGGAGACAAATATCCCGGGATGAGGAGCGCTATCCGCGTCGCACGTGACCACAATGTCGCCGGACGCGGCGCGGACGCCGGTGTTTCGAACGCGCGCGATCTGACGTTCTTCCTCGCGGACCACGCGCGCGCCCCAGGCTCGGGCAATCTCGGCCGTGGCATCCGTGGACAGGTTATCAACCACAATGAACTCGAAGCTGCCCGCTCCTCCCTGCCCGGCATAGTGGTCGCGCGCGACGTCGAACGCCGCGAGCGTGCGCGGCAGTTCAAACTGCTCATTGTGCGCGGGGATCACGACGCTAAACCGCGGGGGGTTCACTTCAGCAGGACCAGTCGTTGAATCGCCGACTGCGCATCCGTCCCGGCGCGCAGCAAGTAAACGCCGGTCGCGTATCGACTCAAGTCGAGTGCTGCCGCGTGTGGGCCGACGGCATAGTTGCCGTCCACCACCCGCGCAACGAAGCGACCGGAGATGTCGAAGAGATCGACCACAACGCGGGCCGGTTGAGACATCGTGAACGGAATGTGTGTGACCGCGTTGAATGGATTCGGATAGGCCGGCGCAAGCGTGAAGCCCGTAACGACAACCGGGTTTGATGGTGACAACGCCGCCCCGGTGCCCTGATACAAGAGCGGCTGGTACTCGGACAGACTTGCGGACGAAACCAGGTTTCCCGATCCCACATCGATTGCGCGCGACTGTGTCACCTGACTGAACCAAAGCGTATCGAGCCGCGAATTCGGTCCAATCCACGTCTGGATCGCCAATGGAAACGTGAACAACGGCGCATTCTGCTGACGCTGTTCAACCGTCACGGTCACATGGTGCTCATCCGGCGCGCCGGGCTGAACGGAGATCTCCAATTCAGGATGGCCCATGCCGTAGATCCACTGATCGAAGAACCACTGGAGTTCACGGCCGGACACGTCTTCAACCGTTTGTATGAAATCCTCGGTGGCCACGTTTCCACCGGCAAAGCGCTCGACGTACTCCCGAATTGCCGCGTAAAACAGGCTGTCGCCGAGCAGTTGTTCCCGTAGCATATGCAACATCCAGGCGGGCTTCTGATATTCGCAGGTGCCGAACAGATACTGCGGCGGCGGATCATACGATGCATAGCGGAACTGCCTGTCTTCCGCGAAATAATGTTCGGCGAACAACGCCAGCTTGGTCAGATATGCGGCCCGGTCCTCCGATACCTCAGACCACAACACGTCACAGAAAGTGGCAAACCCCTCGTTCAGCCAAATGTGGCGAAAGTCCACCGGGCTCAGGTGGTCACCAAACCATTGGTGACTGAGTTCGTGAGCCACGATGCCTTCGTACGTTCGGACGCTATCGAGTAAGTGGTATCCCATCGTCGTGAAGGTCTGGTGCTCCATCGCGCCCCACCCATAGAACAGCTCGGCTTCGACCATGCCGTACTCCCGGAACGGGTAAGCTCCGTATCTTTCGCTGAATGCCTGTACCATCTGCGGTGTCCGCTCCCAGTCGTAGGCAGCCTTCATGGAATCCGCACGCCACGTGAAGTATCGATAGTCCACACCGTTGACGGTCTCATAACGTTCCGCATACGGACCGGCGGCCATCATCACCAGGTATGTCGAAATCGGGTGATCGTGTTCGTAAACGTCCCGCCGCCGGCCCGGTGCGGGGTATGTCGTTTCGACACGGACTCCATTCGACGCCAGGGACCAATCATCGGGATGTTCAACGGCTGTCCGGATCCGATCGAACTTGTCATAGGGCTGATCCCAGCATGGATACCATCGCCGGGACCCGTAGGGTTCTCCGAAGGTATAATAGGACACTCCCCAGTGGAAGCCGACCTCCGAGTGCTCCCAGCTTCCCGGGACGGAGAGCATGAAAGAGAGACGCAGTGTATCACCCGGCTCAGCCGGGCGTTCAACCCACACCGTGTCGTTCCCATGCACGAACGGCAGGTAGGCGTCGCCCTCGGTTACGGACAGGATTTGCGTCCCCTCCGCGTTAAAGGGAATGTCATCCATCGATTCGCGACAGAGCAGCTGGACCGTGGCGATTCCGGTCATGGGAACCGCTTCCGCCGTGACGCTGTAGTCGAGATCGAGCGAGAGCATGTCGTAGCCATGCAAACTGTCGGCATCCAGTGTGCGACGCGACGCATCGTGCTCCCGCGTGGCCGATTTCGCCAGTTGACAAGCGTAGGGCGCGGCCCAAAGGGACGCAGCGGACAAGATCAAAGAGAGGGCGGCGATCAGGGACATGGTTTCGGGCTTCCTCTTCGGCAACGGCCGGACCTGCTGCTATATTGAGCGAACGGCAGTTCACCAAGGACTGTTCCCTGCCGTCTCCCCGGAAATATAGCTCGGCTGCGCGGGAATTGCAAAGCGCAGGCAATGTCTTGCAAGTTGGCACCCGGTCTATTATCTTTAATGCTAATGTGGTCAATTCTGCTGATTGCCGTAACATATTTATTTACAATATCTTCTGGCGGTTGTGCGGAATCCGGCACGAGTACGGGCTTGCTGGCCGTTCCGTCTCACACGCTGGACTCCCTGCGGGCGGCGGTAGCCCGACTGGACAACGAGCTGGAACTAGGTCGGAGGCACGAGACGGACTTGCTGGGGCGCCTCGACCTCGCCGAGCAGCGATTCAGCCTCCACGATCAATTACTGCGCGAACAACGCCGTCTGGTCAAGGACTTGCGCGATAGCATCGAGACGATGGAGGCGGAGATCGTGCGTCGCGAGGACGACCTGACTGTTTTGGGCAGTTCGATTCTGGTTTACGATGATCGTCGTCGCGAAATCGGCGAATCGATGTCGCACACGATGTTGACCGACCGTCGGCTGGCGACGTGGACTTCGCTGGAGTTTTTGTTGGGATCAGACAGTTGGCTCGAACTGATGAATCGGAGGCTGGTCATCCGGAGGATTCAGTCGGCTCAGGATGCGGAGATTCGCGCGGCCAAGTTAGCGATGGACACGCTCATTGACGCGGAATCGCAGGTGTTGGAGCGGACGACTGCGCTCAAGTGGCGGAAGGACCAGCTCGCGGCGAGGCGGCTTGACGCAGAATCCATCGAGCGGAACTACTCCATCGACGCGGCCGGTCTCCTGCGTGGCCGCAGCGAGCTGAAGTCGCAGATCAGCAGCGTGAAGAACGATCGCGAGTTGCTTGAGGGGCGACGGGAGGAGATCATCGCGGCGCAGGCTGCTATTCAGGACCTGATCGAGCGGATTTCGCGGGGGGAGCCGATTTCCGGAGTTCCGCTCAGCATGTTGAAAGGTCTCTTACCGTGGCCGGTGAGCGGCAGAGTGGTCGGGAAATTCGGGTTGCAGAAGAACGCGGAGCTTGCTACGGTCACAGAGAATCCGGGGATCGAGCTGGCGGCGAGTCCGGATGCCGAAGTCCTGTCGGTTGCCGAAGGGCGGGTATCTTCAGTCAGTTGGCTGCGGGGGTTCGGCAATGTGTGCATCGTGGAGCACCCGGGCTCGTTTTACACGGTTTATGCGCGGCTCGGCCAAGTGCGAGTTGCCGCTAATGAAATGCTCAAGCCGGGGCAGTCCATCGGATATCCGGGTTTCGATCCGGCCGCTGAAGACTATCGCGTGCATTTCGAAGTATGGTCCGGTCGCGACAAGAAGGATCCGCTGGAATGGCTGCAGCCGCGGTAGGGAAATCAGCAAAGGCGCCGGTCGAGCGTTTTGCGCTCGTAGGACAGGAATCCGTGCGGGCGGCATTGCGCGTACGCGTATGGGCGGGCGAACCCGCGCACTCCTATCTCATCAGCGGCCCGCGGGGAGTCGGCAAGTTCGGGGTTGCACAGGAGCTGGCCGTCTTGTTGTTGTGCGATCGCCCGACTGAAACCGGCTCGTGCGGCGAGTGTCCGCAGTGTCGCCTGTCTGTTCAGTTTCAGCATCCGGATCTGCATGTGCTCTTTCCGTTGCCCAAAAAGAAGCACGCCGACGAAGAAGAGGAAGAGATTGTGCTGCGGATATCGGAGCTCGTGCGTCAGCGCCTGGATCAACTCGCGGCCGACCCGTACGCGGAAACCAGATTACCCAAGAGCCGCGGCAAGGACGGCGAGGACCGCGTATCCCGCAGCGAGGACGCGATCCGGATCGGCTACACGCGCTGGCTTGTGCGCATGGCGAACAAGACGCCGTTTCAGGCTCGGCGCAAGGTGTTTATCGTCTGTCACGCGGACACCATGAACACCGAAGCGCAGAGTGCGTTCCTGAAGACGCTGGAAGATCCGCCGGAACGAACGCACTTCATCTTGATCACGGAACACGAGGGCGAGCTCAAGGACACCGTGCGCTCGCGATGTCGCCGGATCCGGTTGAACGGATTGCCGACTTCATTGCTGATTGACCATCTGAGCGAGCGCGGCGTCGAGCGAGCGTTGGCGACCTCGGTTGCCGCGCTGAGCCGCGGCAGCGTCGCGCGCGCGCGCGAACTGCTCAGTTCGGATTTGAATGCCACTCAGAATCAAATTATCGATTTCATGCGTACGACGGCGACGGGTTGCGATCCCGTGAAGTTGCAGAAGCTTATCGAAGAGTTCACCAGTGGCGCGGACGCCGGACGCGGGCGGATTCTCGATCTGATGATTGCGTTCTGGCATGATGTGTCCCTCTACCGCGCCTACGCCGGTCATCCCCCGGTTCCGCTCGCGTTCGACGCCCAGCAGGATGTGGTTGACAAATTGGTCCGTGCGTTTCCTCACGCGTTGCCGGACCGGGCGGTCAGCGAGATCGAGAGGGCGGCGGCACATTTGGAACGGTACTATTCGCCCGACTACGTTTACTACTCTTTGGCGATTCGCCTCCATGACGCCTTCGGTCCACGGCGGGCGCTCGTCCATCCGGAGCGCCCGCATAGATGATGCTTGATGTCCTCGAAATAGAATTCAAGGGTCGGCGCAAGGAATTTGCGGCGAATCCCATGCAGTTTCCCTTCGCCGTCGGCGAACCCGCGATTGTGGATGTGGAGCGGGGGCTGGACTTGGGCAAGATCAGCCACCTGGGCTGGCGTGGCGGGATGCAGGGCAGTGACAATCTGCCCTACCGCGTGTTACGCCGCGCCACAACGGCAGACCTTCGGGTACTCGATCAGAATCGGGACCGCGAGCTCGAGGCCAAACGCGGCGCCCGTAAGAAGGTCGGCGAGCACCACTTGGACATGAAGGTCGTCGATGTCGAGCTGCAGTGGGATGGCCGCAAGATGACGTTTTACTTCACAGCCGAGGGGCGGGTGGATTTCCGGGAATTGGTCAAGGACTTGGCCACGACATTCCGGACCCGGATTGATCTGCGCCAGATCGGGGCGCGGGATGAGACGAAGCGCACCAACGGGTACGGGATTTGCGGACGTCCCCTATGCTGTGCCACGTTTCTGAGCGAGTTCAAACCGATCACGACGCAGATGCCGCGGGACCAGTTCCTGCCGCTGAATCCGTCGAAACTCTCGGGGGTGTGCGGCCGCCTCAAGTGCTGTTTGCGCTACGAGTTAGACGTATATCGCGACTTCCAGCGCTCGTGTCCCAAGGTTGGCCATCCCGTCAAGGACGAGTCCAAGCAGGAAGGTGTGATCGACAAGCTTGACGTGATGCGCGAGCAGATTCAGATTCGCTTCGGCGATGGCACGGTTGACAAGTACTCCCGCGAGGAGTTCTTGCAGATTTCAAACTGGAAGCCCGAGATGCCGCGGTCGGAGTGCATTTGCACTTGTGGTCGCAAGCCGGCGACGGCGTTGCCTAAACCTCAGGCCGTCAAGAGCCAGATCGAAACGGCACCGGAAAGCGTCGAGGGTGCGGAGAAGATCACGTTGTTGGCCGGGGGCGGTCTTGGCATGCAGGCACAGGATGGCAGCGGCGAGGTACGTTTCGGCCAGAACGTGGATGCGACGCCGAAGAGCGCGGAACCGACAAAAAAGAAGCGGCGCCGTCGTCGCAAGAAGAAGCCCGGCTCGGGAGCCGTCGGTGGCGCCGCCACGGGACCTGCTCCGGCGCAGGCCGGCACCGAAACGGACGACGATGACGACGGAGACGAGGAATAGTCAGTGCAGAAGTCCTATTACATAACGACGCCGATTTACTATGTGAACGCCGATCCGCACATCGGCACCTCGTACACGACGGTGCTGGCGGACACGTTGGCACGCTATCACCGGCTGCTGGGCGAGACGGCGTTCTATCTGACGGGCACCGATGAGCACGGCGAGAAGATCGCCAAGTCGGCGGCGGCGGCGGGCGTATCGCCGCAAGACTGGACGGACACGGTCAGCGCGCGATTTAAGGTGCTCTGGCCCAAGCTGCACATTGCCTACGACCGGTTTGTTCGCACCACCGAACCCGCGCATGTCGCGCTTGTGCAGAAGATCCTGCAACGGGTCTATGATAGCGGCGACATCTATTTCGGCGAGTACGGCGGCCACTACTGCACGGGGTGTGAGCGGTTCTTGACCGAGAAGGAGCTCATCGAGGGCAAGTGCCCCACGCACGGCACGGTTCCGGAGTACGTGCAGGAGCAGAACTACTTCTTCCGCATGAGCAAGTATCAGGACTGGTTGATTGACAAGATTCAGCGCGATCCGCAATTCATCCGGCCGGAACGATATCGCAACGAGGCGCTCGGCTATCTGCGGGAGCCGCTCGACGATCTCTGCATTTCCCGGCCGCGCACGCGCTTGTCGTGGGGAATCGAGATTCCGTTCGACAGGAACTACGTCACGTATGTTTGGTTCGACGCACTGCTGAACTACCTGACGGGCGTCGGTTATGACGGCGATCCGCAGTGGTCGCGGCACTGGTCGGCGGTCGAGCACATTATCGGCAAGGACATTCTGAAGCCGCACGGCATCTACTGGCCGACGATGTTGAAGGCGGCCGGGATCGAGCCGTTTCAACATCTTTCCGTGCACGGCTACTGGACGCACAAGGGCGAGAAGATCTCGAAATCCGCCGGGCCGATGATGCCCGTGGAGCCGCTGGTGCGCGCGTTCGGGGCGGACTCCATTCGGTACTTCTTGCTGCGGGACATGGTCTTTGGCATCGACGCCGGCTATTCGCTGGATTCGATGGTGCAGCGGATCAACAGCGATCTGGCGAACGATTTTGGGAATCTGCTCTCACGGATATCCAAGCTCGTGGTCGATCACTTCGACGGACTGATTCCGGTCGGCCCGGCCGTACCCGGAGCACTCGCGAGCCATTCCGCGCGATTGGTCGCTCAGATTCCCGAGCTGCTGGACCAACTCAAGTTCCATACGCTGGTCGAGGAGACGATGCAGCTCGTACGCGCGACGAACCGTTACTTTGAAGGCTCGGCGCCGTGGGCGTTGGCGAAAACCGACAAGATCCGTTGCGGCGAAGTGCTATACGAGTGTGCCGAGGCCTTGCGCATTGCCGCCGTGTTGTTGTCGCCGGTGATGCCCGAGCGCACGAGTGTCGTGTTTGCCCGGTTGGGTGTGCCGGTCGAGCGGTTCA
Organism: candidate division KSB1 bacterium; assembly: GCA_016214895.1. NCBI lineage: Bacteria > Pseudomonadati > Candidatus Zhuqueibacterota bacterium. The sequence goes on along the minus strand of JACRMR010000013.1, from coordinate 57,000 downwards.
CGCTCGCCGAATCGGCGCGCTGGGGCGGTCTGCGTTCCGGTGCCAAACTTGTCCATGGCGAGCCGCTCTTTCCGCGGATCGAAGAGCGGGAGCTGCCGCGGCTGCTGCCCGAGTTCTTCCCCGATGTGTCGCCGTCGGCTGCGGCCGCTGTCGCGCCACCGCAACCGACGGTTGATTTAATCGAGATTGGCGATTTCAGCAAAGTACAATTGCGAGTGGCCCGGGTACTTTCGGCGGAACGCGTCGAGAAGGCCGACAAGCTGTTGAAACTGCAAATTGAGGTTGGCGTTGAACGGCGCCAGATCATCGCGGGCATCGCTCAGTTCTACTCGCCGGAGTCACTGATCGGCAGGTTGATCATCGTCGTGGCCAATCTCAAGCCGGCCCGGCTTCGCGGTGAGGAGTCGCAGGGGATGCTGCTGGCCGCCAAACAGAACGGGGAGTTGAGACTCTTGACCGTGGACGGAACTATCGAGAGTGGAGCGAGTGTTGGATAACCTCTGGATTCGTTGCGAACCGCTCGTGGAAGCGCTCGGCCGATTCAGCGGCCGCCGCGCGCTCATCGTCGAGAGCGAGCGAGATACGCTCGTTCCGATCGTCTCACGTCGGTTCGAGTCCGTGGAATGCGTGCGCGTTCAACCGGTACTCGCACCGCCGCCGCGCCCGGAAAGCGCGGTGCGGAACACGAATGTAACCATCTTGCCGGACACGTCGATTCTGCCCTTCGGCGACAACGAGTTCGATGTCGTGTATGTCGGCCGCGTTTGTTCGCGTGTACCTGATTGGCGCGCATTCCTCAAGGAGTGCACCCGCGTGTTGCACCAGCGCGCGAGTCTTGTCGTACTCGAGAGCAGCGGTCGGGTGCTGAACGAGCAGCAACTCAACCTGCTCGAGTTGGATCGCCTCCTGTTGGATCGCGACATGGCGATCACCGGCCTGACCTTGGTCGTGCCGACCGTCGATGAGATCCGCGCGGAATTGCGGATGCGCGACATCCACCATCTGCGTGTGGTGGACTACGGTCCGCAGGATTTCAGCGGGGACAACGCGGCGAAGTTCGGCTACAAGCGCGAGTGTCTGGACCGGCTCAAGACCGATCTGATCCCATCGCTGGGGCGCGTCGGGGCGCGCCGCGACGAGTTCGAGCATCGCCTAATCGACGTCAAGCGGCGCATCGAGATTGGCGGTGTTGAGCCTCCGAGTTTTGCGCTCTTGTTCGGGATGAAGAAGACCAGTTACGCGACCGCGGCGCCGGAGGGGTCCTTATTCGCCGCGGAGTCCTCCGCGCTGGCCGAAGTTGCGGTTGAGGAAGCGCAGATCGCGCGAACCAAGTTGCCCGAGCTGCCCCGGCCGGATGCACCCGAAATCGAGACCATGGTCACGGCGGACCTGCTCTCGCTGGTGATGTCCGCCGGCGAATCGACGCACCGCTTCAGCAAGCTGGCCCAGCGCGTGGTCAAAGAGTACGGCTCGCGCGCGGTCGCCGAGGAGCGTGACCCGGACCGGCTGAGTGAATCGCTGAAGATCAGCCGGCCGCGCGCCTTGCAGATCGTCGCGGCGTTTGAACTTGGCCGCCGCTTTTTCGCGCGCTCGGGTGAGGACTTTCCGATTCTGCGCGGGCCGGAGGACGTCTTTCGACATACCGCGGACATGATGAATTTGCGACGTGAGCAGTTTCGCGGGCTATATCTGAATTCGCGTCAGCGATTGGTCGCGGACGAAGTCATTTCCATCGGAACCCTGACCAGCGCGATCCTGCATCCGCGCGAAGTGTTTCGCCCGGCCGTCACGCACCGCGCGGTATCCGTTATCGTTGTTCACAACCACCCGAGCGGCGATCCCGAACCGTCGCCCGAGGACGTGGAGATGACCAAGCAACTGGCGGCGGCCGGGCAGATGCTGGGGATTGAGCTGATCGATCACTTGATCGTCGGCGGCGAATCGTGGTTCAGCATGAAAGAGGCCGGACTTTTTTAGCGAATCGACGCCGGAGGCTTGGCAATACACGAACGGCGCATCAGGGTGATGCGCCGCTTTCATTGGGCGACCGCTCGACTATGCCAGCGGAAAGGAAACGGTGAATGTGGACCCGCTGCCGAGGGCGGACTCTACCTGAATCTGTGCCTTGTAGGAATCAGCGATTCCCTTTGAGATGTAGAGTCCAAGGCCGGTTCCCGTACTCTTCCGGGTGAAGAATGGTTCGAAGATGTGCGGGATCACGTCCGGCGCCATTCCCGCACCGTCGTCGCTGATCAGGACTTCGACGGCGGTTTCCGATGCGCGCGACACGATCCGCAGTGCTCCACCGCCGGGCATCGCTTCGATGGCATTCAAAACCAGATTCAGCAGTAGTTGCTGAAGCTCGGCCGCGGCGGCGATGATCGTCGGGAGCTCCGGTTGCAAATCAGTATTGGCCGTAATCCCCGCTTCGTTAAGTTGCGGTCGCAATAACAGCAGGACGTTCTCGATCACGGAGTTCAGCGCAACGCTGGTGCGCGCGACTTCGCCGCCGCGATTCAACTCCAACATTCCCCGCAGGACCTGGCGGATTCGACTGATGGCTTCGCGGATTCGCTCCACTTGTTCGCCGGCCTGCGCCGGGTCCACCAGTTTTTGGAGCGAGTTCAGCTGGGACAAGATCGCCTGCAACGGGTTGTTTATTTCGTGCGCAACACCCGCGGCCAAGCGTCCGGTGGCGGCCAATCGCTCCGAAGTCAAGAGATGCTGAAACAACGCCCGTTCGTGGGTGACATCGCGCAACAGGTACTGGTCGCCGCGCGGGGTGCCGCCCTGCCTGACCGGCAAGCGCGTAAATTCGAAGGCGCGTCGCGCCGCGCCGGCGGTCTTGAGTTCGACCTGCGTCATGATCGCGTCATTCCCCGGGACTTCCAGGTTCCGCAGTGCTTCATCGATCGCACCGCGATCCAGCGCAAGTTCACGCAGGACGGACGGCAAGGGTCTGCCCAGAAAGTTCTCACGGGCAAATCCCAGCACGTCGCTGAACGCCTGATTCAAGTAGATCACGAGGTCGCGCTCGTCCGTAATCAGGATCACGTCCCGGCTGGTATTGATCAGACGCGAGAATTTCTCCTGCGCCAATCTGGCTTCCGCCATTCGCTCGTACAAGCGCTGTTCGACGTCTTCCGTCCGCGCCATCAGCCTGTCACGCGCCTGGGTCGCGTGGAGCTGCAATGAGCAGTGCTGGAGCAAGACCTCCAACAGTCGCACGTCGTCGCTCACGGGTCGCGCTCCGGCCCGTACCGCGATCGTGGTGAGAAACCCTGCGATGGCTCCGTCTTGACCCGGCATCGGTAGAGCCAGTTGATCTGCCTCCGCCCACTCGCCGATCGGGCATTCGTGGGCATCGACTTTCCCGGGGATCAACTGCGCCGCGCCGAGTTCGCTGTCGGCACGCACGAAATCGAACGGACGCAACGCGCGCCCTTCCAGCACGCGAACACGCGTGCGCAAGAACTCCACCGCGTCAGCCGTCGCCGCGTCGAAGCCGGCGTCGCGAATGCGGAACTTGTCGTCAGCGACCAATAGCACCGCGCCGCGAAACATGCCGGATCCGACGATTATCCGACAGACATGATTCACTATCTGATCGGCGGATTCGAGCAACCGCAGGCGCGCACTTCCCGCAAAGAAGTGGTCCAGCAGATCGCGATAGCGCTTGTCGGATGATTCAGCCAAGGTCGCCTTTCACCGGCTAAAATTCGTGATTCGAAATGCGTCGCGGCGAAAACGATATTGCCCCACCCGGCCTCCGCGGATCGTCAACGCCGAGGCACAACACGTCAAACCGCGGGTCACTTCTCGTTAGAAGTCGTCGCTCACATCCGGCGGCAGACCCTCAAACTCATGGAAAACCGGATGCAACGGCGCGGACCACGGCAGGGCATACCCCAACGAATCAAGATATAAAAAAAGACCGGCCAATACAACCGGTCTTTCGCGTTTCGTGCTGTCAGGCGATTCCGCTATGCCGTCGTCAAAACCGAATCCCGGGGCTTTTCAGTCGCTTCGTGAGTCATGTGGACGACCTGCCGGACGAGCTTCTCGATCCCGATTTCAACGTCCGCAATCCGCGCGCTGTACATATAGGCGGGTGTGGAGACGATCAGATTCTCATGATCGGCGACGCAGTCCGTGACCTCGCAGACAACATGCTTGGACCCGAACGCCTCGGCGGCGGCGGACGCACTCGACTGGGCGCCAAGCGTGAGCGACGCATGCACGTTGGTCCCCTTGAGCGCTCGGGCCAGGACGATCGGGGAAATGCAGATCACTCCGACGGGCTTGCGCGCCGCAACCATCGCGCGCATGAACGATTCCACCACCGGCTGAATCGAACAGGCCTCACCCTTGGTTGCAAAGTCACAGTAATTCTTGGCCGCGCCAAATCCGCCGGGGAGAATCACCGCATCGAGTTTGGCGACCCAACTGTTATCCAGCGCGGCGATCTTGCCGCGGGCGATGCGAGCCGCTTCGACCAGTACGCGACGGGACTCCCCCATCGCGTCGCCGCTCACGTGATTCACAACGTGCATCTGCGGCAGATCCGGCGCCAAACATTGATAAGCAACGCCGAGCCGATCCAAGCTGAGCAATGTGAGCACCGACTCGTAGATCTCGGCCCCGTCCAGGTAGCCGCAACCGGCGAGGACTACACCAACGGTCTTCATGATTCGGTCTCCTCAATTAAGTGGCGGGAAACTCGCAAGACCAATTCAAACCCGCAATTTCGGGTTAGACTTTCGTCGCTTGCAAGAGCGAGGTCACGGCATCGGCCGACTTGGCGAACATGGCCTTTTCATCGTCGTTGAAGGGGATCTCAAGGATCTTCTCGACGCCCTGCTTGCCGACGATCACAGGGACACCCATGTAGATGTCGCGATAGCCGTATTCGCCCTGCAGCCATGCAGCGCAGGGCAGCACGCGCTTCTGATCGTGCACGATGCTCTCGACCATTTCGACCGCGGCCGCCGCCGGTGCGTAAAACGCCGAGCCGGTCTTCAAGTACTTCACGATTTCAGCACCGCCGTCACGAGTGCGCTGCACGATCGCATCAATGCGCTCCTTGGGCAGCAGCGCCGTCAGCGGCACTCCGCCGACGGTAGTCAGCCGCGGCAGTGGAACCATCGTGTCGCCATGACCTCCGAGCACAACCGCCGCGACGTCCCGTACGGACACTTCCAGTTCCATCGCAATGAACGTCCGGTAACGAGCCGTGTCGAGAATCCCGGCCATTCCAAACACTTTTTTGTGCGGGAAGCCGGACAGCTTCAAAGCGGCGAAGCACATCGCATCCAGCGGATTCGAGACCATGATGATAAACGCGTTGGGCGAGACCTTGGCCGCCTGCGTAATCGCGTCCTTGATGATCACCACATTCGCGGCCAGCAAGTCATCCCGCGACATTCCGGGCTGACGCGGCTTACCGGCGGTCATGACGATAATATCGGAGTTGGCGGTGTCGGCGTACGCGTTAGTGCCGCGCACAACGGTGTCGTAAGCTCCAACGGGTGCGGCCTGGTACATATCCAGACCCTTGCCCTGCGGAATGCCGTCAAGAATATCGATGACGACGACTTCTCTGCAAATGTTCTTAGCGGCGAGAATGTACGCGCAGGTGGCTCCGACGTTGCCGGCGCCGATGACGGTGATTTTCATGAGAGGAGGTGTTTGGGGAGGGACATAGCTGAAATCGGAATGGTTTTGTCAACAAAAGAAAGCGCGGCGCTGAAGATCAGGCCGCGCAAAATGCTTGAAACGAAGCGCGGCGAGTGACAATCGGCCGCTAAATCAATTCGAGTCCGCTACGCCTCCACGGGCTCGATATGGACGGACTTCCGCAGTGCATTTGTGGAAGTCACGAACTTCACTTTGCCCTCGATCAGGGCAAACAGCGTATGATCGCGCCCGCAACCGACGTTTTCGCCCGGCTTGATTTTGGTCCCGCGCTGGCGCACGAGAATCTCTCCGGCACTGACATGCTGACCGGCAAAACGCTTGACGCCGAGCATCTTGGGCTGACTGTCGCGGCCGTTGCGCGAAGAGCCTTGACCTTTTTTGTGAGCCATGGGAGGGAAGCGGTTGGAATACTTTGAAACTGGAGCAGCGGCGGATTGACCGCTGACAAGACTCAGGCCTCGATCGAGTCGATGTGCAGCGTCGTGAAGTGCTGCTTGTGGCCGCGCTGCTTGTGATAGTCGATTCGCTTCTTCTTCTTGAAGACGACAACTTTGGGATTGCGCCCGTGTCCGACGACGGTGGCATGCACCTTGGCCTTGACGTAGGGAGCTCCGATCTTTGGCACGGCTCCGTCAGAAACCAGCAGCACCTCATCGAAGACCAGCTTCTGGCCTGCTTTGGCTTCTTCGAAATAATCGACCTTCACGGTACTGCCGGGGGCGGCTTTGACCTGACGGCCGGGGGTCACATTAAATACTGCGTACATGGTGGAAATTGGCCTTTCTCGTAAAGCCCTCTAAAATACGGCTTTCTGAGGAAATTGTCAAGCGGGCACGGAGCGGAAGTCATCGGTGACTTCTCGCTTCTGTTTCCAGCTGTAACACTTGAATTCATCTAACCTTAGGCTCGGCTCCGGCTCCAGCTTGATGTAGAGCATCGAATCCCACATGATCTGACGAAGATGAGATTTGTCTCCTTTTGTCACAAAATCAACGATTTCAGGATGTGCCTTCACAGTTAGTCCCATTTCACCGGACCGTGCCCGGAACCTCCGAATCCAGGATTGCAACTGGGTGACGACAGACTCCTTGACAACGACCATCCCGGAGCCTCCGCAGGTCGGGCAAGTCTCGTTGAAGGTATGCAGGAGCGAGTCCTTGGTCCGCTGCCTCGTCATCTCCATGATCCCGAACTGACTGATCGGCGCCAGGTCCCACTTCGCCCGATCATCTTTCAACGCCTGGCGCATGGCCTCGAAGAGCTTCTTGCGATTTCGTTCATCGATCATGTCGATGAAATCGATGATGATGATTCCGCCCAGATCGCGCAGTCTGAGCTGCCGCGCGATTTCCTGCACAGCTCTCAGATTGACGCGCAGATTGTTTTCGTCGTGGTGTTCCTTGCCGACGAAGCGTCCGGAGTTCACGTCGATCGTGACCACGGCTTCCGTTTGCTCGATGATCAAATAACTGCCGCCGCCGAACCACACACGCCGCGACAGGCTCTTATCAATCTCGGACTCAATCTTGAACGCGTCGAAGATCGGCTCTTCGCCGTCGAAATACTGGATCGAATCAAGCTGTTGCGGCGCCACGGAACGCACGTAGGCTCTAATCTCGCGGTAGAGCTTGCGGCTATCGACGATCACGCGCGTCGTCTCGGGTGAAAACAGGTCGCGGATGATGCTGGATGTGATCGGTGCTTCCTTGTGGACGCGAACCGGCGCGGGCGTTGACTCGATCCGTTTCTGGATCATCTGCCAGAGTCGCATCAGCGTACGCAGATCGCGCTTGACTTCGTCATCGCTCTTGCCTTCGCCAACCGTGCGACAGATCAGGCCGAAACCTTCGGGTTGCAGGGATTTGATGATCTGCTTGAGGCGCTTGCGCTCCTTGAAGTCGGGGATTCGTTTTGAGACGCCGACCAGATTATCCCCGGGCACCAGTACCAGGAATCGTCCGGGCAGCGAGACTTGCGACGTCAACCGGGGTCCCTTCTTGCTGATCGGCTCCTTGATGATCTGCACCAGCAATTCCTGTCCGGCCTTCAGTTCGGCGCGGGGCTTGTAGGCCCGCCGGAATCCCTGGCGCTTCTCGGGCAACGAGACATCTTCCATTTCCATGCCTTCCGCCATATCGACGGCGGATTGGAATAGGTCCGAGAAGTGAATAAAGCCGTCGATTTCCCAGCCGATATCGATGAACGCCGCCTGCATGCCGGGCATGACGCGGTGCACGATGCCTTTGTAAATGTCGCCGACGTTGCGTTCGTGCTCCGGACGCTCCACAAAAAGGTTGGCGAGTACGCCATCCTCCGTCAGCGCGAGCCGCGACTCGGTTGTCGTGGAGTTAATGATGAGTTCTTTTTTCAAGGGAAGAAGTGGTAAACGTTGTGACAGTGAGTGGCGCGCATCCGCCCCGCGGCGCACGCTCAGAAACTTGTGAACAATGAAAAATGTACTTTGCCGTTCAGCACGCGGTCGTCCTGACCGACGCCGTAATCGAAGCCCCAGGTGCCCAGCGTCGATTCGAGTCGCAGACCGACTCCGGTCGCCGGCCGAAACAGGGACGACGATGCTGGACCGCTGGCCGTCCGCACTTCGCGGTAGATCGCACCGGCATCCGCGAAGAGATAGAGTCGCGATGCCTCGCCGAGCAAGTACCTCAACTCGGCGGACGCCCAGCCCAGCCGCGAACCCTGAAACTGCTCCTCGCGATAGCCGCGCAGGGTTCGCGCTCCGCCCAGTCGATACATGTCCGAAACCGGGATTTCCGGTTCATCACTCTCCGTCCCGCGCGCGTGCAAGGCGAGACTGGCTACCCAGTAGGGGAGCGGCTCGGCGACGGCTTCGGCATCGGCACTCACGCGCCGCACCCCGAACCGGCCGGCATCCAACGAGTCATTCAGCCGTTCGCGGCGCTTTGTGCCGCTGCCCACGGTCGTCGCGAACCGGAATCCACGCCGTGGATTTGGCGGGAAATCGCGCGTGTCAATCGCCAGCCCGGTTTCGAACACCACGGTACTGCTGTTCGCCAACCCCAGACGGACCGCCGATGCCGAATCCACCAACACAGCCTCGAAGCGAACCGCTCCGGTGACGACGACATTCGATCCCAGCTCGGCGTCCGCCACCACGCCCATCTTGCGCGTGACATAGCTCGTATCATCGATCCGCTGCGAAAAATCGCCCGCCAGACTGAGCGGCGAATTCAACACCCACGGTTCGCGATAGGCGATCTCGACGCTCTGCGTTCGTGAATCGGGCCGCGCCCAGTGCACATGGCCCTTGCGTCCGCTTCCGAGCAGATTGATGAAATCGAGGTTGACAAGTCCGCTGACCGTCCCGTTCTTACCCTGCTCGCCGGGCAGATATCCGGCCACGGCATCAAGTCGTGTGGCGCGTGCCTCTTCGACCGGGAACTGCACACCGCTGCTCCCATCCTCTCGTACGACGATTCGCGGATCTCCGACTGACCGCAGAAAATCCAGTCGTGCCAGTCTTCGCTTTCCCCGCGCGACCGCGGCATCGCTGTAGGGAACCGGTACCCGAAATCTCAGGTACCGCCTCAAGAAGGCCTCGCTGGTCCCGCGCAATCCGCTGAACTCGACGAATTCGATCTCGGTGAACGGTCCGCTGGTGAGCTTCAGATAGAGATCAACGGTGTGATCGGTGGAGTCCGCGTCCACGCGTTCCAATTCGACACGCGCATACGGATAGCCCGCGGAGGTGAACTGGTCGAGGAGCCGATTCAAGTCGGCACGCAGACGACTCCATTGAAACGACGCGCCACGCGTCAGCAACAGGTCGGCATTCGCGTCAGCTACTCGTCCGGAATCGCCCGCCCAATGCAGTTCATCGACAACCGCCGTGGACCCTTCCGTAACAAAGACCGTTAACACCGTGCCGCGCTTGCCGCGCTCGCCGCGGATGCTGTCGGTTCGCGCAAACAGCAGGTCGCGGGCAATCAGCGAATCGACCAGCCGGCTGCCCGCGGCTTCCATCGCAACGGCGTCAAGCTGCTGTCCGCGCTCGACGCCGAGCATTCGCACCAACTCGGCATCGGAAAAGACCCGGTTTCCGGAGCACCGAATTCGCTCGACGGCTGCCGTCTCGGCGCTTGAATCGACGACACATCGCAGGAGGCAAAGCAGAATTATGCTCATTCTCATAGCGACGCCCGCGCCTCCACACGCCCCGTATGGATTACTCTCTCCCCCGCGTCACGCCTTCCGGTGTAGGAGATCGAAGCGGAAAAGTTCTGGCCGAAGGCGTACGTGCCTCTGACCGACCAGCGAAAATTTTCGCCGCGGTTGGCGCCGCGCGCGAGCTCAAACGGAATGCTCTCGCGATTGGCAGTGGCGTGAGACCAGGCGAACTCGGCATCCAGTCTGCCGCGACCGGCCATGGTCAGGGTCGCGCGCGGCTTGACGTCCCGCAAACTGGCCTGCGTCGATGTTTGTTCGTCGCGGATCTCCTGCGCGCCGAAATCCAATCCCAGTTCCCACAACCGCGTCAGGCTGAGCGAGTTGTTCTGAGTCAGTTCGAACCGGGCGATGTCCCGGTCCGGCAGGACTCCATTGTCGTAGCCGATCGTCTCGGTCGAAGTACCGATTTCGGTCTCACCGCGCAGGATCTCCGTGTACAGCATCCGCGTGCGCAGGGCCGCTTCCCGGAGCGACCGGCGTTGACCGCCGTTCAAATACTGATTCTGCAGCGACTCCGCATGCCGGTAGCGCAGGCGAAACGAACGCTTGCGGCTCAAGCGCAGGACGTGTAAGTCCTCGCGCAGCGAGAACGTGCCATAGAGCGTGGAGTCTCCGCGAAAGCGCGTTGGATCCAAGAGCACCATCCGCGCCGACAATGGCAGCCGTGTGCGTTCCTCGATCGTCAGTTCAGTCTCACTCGACAGCGCCCGGATCCAGGCGGCCGCTGCGGGTCCCAGCTCATCGGCGCGAATTGAAGCTTGCGCCGAAAGGTTTAGATCCGTGGCCGGCTGATAGGAACCGGTGTTTCGCGGAACGAGGATGTAGTCACCTTGATCATCGGGAACGTATTTGTCGCCCTCTTTCCGGTAACTTCCTGTTCCGGCGGGAACCTGAATCGCCACCAGAATCTGATCCGCTGACTGAGTTTTCGCCGCCTCGTAGATCAGGTTTCCTTCCACGACCCTGCGCCGCGGCGCGAATACCGTTTCGAGGCGTCCCACGTCTGTCACGATGTCGGCGGAATCCAGACCCGGAAAACTCTTCTCGCGGTGAGTATAACGCAGCGAGCCGCTGCCAAGTTCCGGCGGCTGCCATGACAGCAGGCCGCTCATATCATCGGCCCGGGACGACTTCTCAAACCGGTCCGCCGGTGTCAGCTCCTCGTCGTTCCGACGCGAGAACTGCGCGTCGGCGTTCAGCCGATATCCCAGATCCACTGCCGACCCGATTGCGTAGTCAACAAACCGAAAACCGCTCAAACCGCTGCGACGTTCGTCGCGCTTGCGCTCGCGATCGACGGAAACGCGCGGCGCGAATCTCGATATCGCCCCGTCCATCGCAGCGCGTTGCCGAATCCAATCGCTTTGCCGCGAGTTCGTCGAGTCGTCGGCGCGGATGTCGAGGTGACTCGCCGATGTCCGCCACCCGTTGGCAATCGTCCAGCCGGCGCTCAATTTCCGGCGCGCTGAAGTCTGCACATCCGGGCGAAGCAGATCACCATAGCTGGCGGCGAAACTCACCGCATGGATCGGCATCAACCGGAGTTCCGCCTCGCGGATCAACTCCTGTGTTCCCTGGTTGCGATTGGCGTCCCACTCGCGTTCGAACTCCGTTTCCAGTGCGCGGTTGATCTCGACGAAGTCCTCGTTCCGTCCGCGCATGCGGGTGAGCACGGACAGGCTGCGCGGACGAACTCCCAGAATGGACGGACGTTGCCGGGAATACTCCCCGCTCACCGAGAACGCCGTGCCGCCGTTGTCTTCATCGTCGCTGCTTGAAAACGTATTCAGATCATTGCGGCTTAACGCGCCCTCGAACGACAGGTCGAGGCCCGCCAGGGGTCGGGTGGACACGCGCAGGTCGCCGAAGTCGTATCGACGCGGCAACGGCAGTCGCCGATACGGCCGGTATCGACCGTTGCCGGGTCCGACCCAGTAGAAGTAGGTCAGCCCTCGCGAGTCCGCCGTGGCCTCATAGTCGCCCGCGCCGACGGCGAACTCGTCGAAATAGACTTGCCATTGTCCGGTCAGCGCGCCGGCGGTATCGCGCTCTGAGTAGCGAAAAATGGAATAGGATTCCGCGTTGGCCGCGGTGTCGATGCGCACATAGTCACCGCGACCGGGTCCCAGCGAATCCGCGGCGAACACGACCGCCGCATCCGCGCGATCACCGGCCAGCCGTAGTGCGTCGCGGTCCGCGTCGGTAAACGACGTTCCGACCGGTCGATCGCGGCTGTCGCTTTCGTTGATCAGCGTGATCGCCGTGGTGAGCACTCCGCGCTTGACACTAACCCCTGTACGGTGATTGACGAACGAGCGTTCAAAGTCCTCGTTCGAGTACTCAAAGTCGATTACCATCCGGCTTGCCGACGTAATGACTCGCTTGGCCGTGAACTTGATCTCGCCGCTGCTGTAATCGATGACATAATCGTTGCCTTCGCCGCGTCGCATCGGTTCGCCGTCGAGCCAGACATGCTCAGTTCCGGCCAGGACCAGAATTCCGCTGCTGCCGTTCTTGTCTCGCAAAGGGTACGGACCTTGATTGGCTTCCTGACCCGCGATTGAATTGGAAAAGAACTGTCCTTTGCTTGTCGCCGCGCTTACGGCAACCACTGCCACCGAGTCATGATACGCGGCGCTAAGCCCCGTGAGCTTGCGATGATAGTCGTCGTAGTCGCCGCCGGTCAGATCCAGGTTGAAGTCGCCTACCGTCGCGCTCATGCGCGGGCTCTTGACGGTGACGAAGACTTTCTCCAGTTCGTTCAGGGCTTCGGTGGTGCCATCCGGCTGGATTGGTGTGGACTGGTCTGTAAGCGCCGCGACGACATCGATGTTTTTTCCGACTCGTCCCTGCACCGTGAGATTGAGGGCTGACTCGAGTGCGAGGTCCTGGCCGCTGCCTACCTGCACACTGCGGATCAGCGAACCGGACTTGTTCAGGCGACTCCATCCCGACGTTTCGGAAAGACCCGAACGCGAACCGGGAAGGATCCGCAGGCTATCCGCTACTCCGATGCGGGAATGAGATACGGCGAGTTCGCTGAGGACATGTCGGCTGTAGAGACGATAGAGCGGGATCGAACGATAGATGAAGCGAACGGAAAGGGTGTCGCCTTGGGGTAAGGGGCGGAAGAGCCAGATGCGGTTGCCGGGTTCAATCAGCCGCCAGCGTTCAAACTCGGAAAGCGTCTGGCCGCGGGCCGTGACTTGAATGGAATCGATCTCAATCCATGGCACGCTGAGCGTGAGCAACGTGTCGGTAGCACCCGTGGACACGAATCTCGCCTGTCCGATTCGCGACGGAATCGCGCAGGCGGTCGGCGCGTTCAGTGCAATCAACAGCAGCGCCATCGCACAGCCGATGCCAAGGCTTGATGCCGGGTGTCTCACTCCGGAGGAATCAGGGCGATACGCGAACAACTCTTCCCGTGGTCCGGTCCAGCAGGTACAAGGTCCCGCTCGACGCCATCGCCAAGCTGGTGATTGTGCGAATTTCCTTGCCGATCACTGTCCGCGCATCAAAGAGCGTATCAGCGGGTCGCGCGCTGCTTTGCCACCGGATCACAAACCCGCGGGCGCCGGTCAGTAGTGAACTATCCGCGGCGGCCAGTGTGGTCTCACCGTATTCGGGCGGCAGTTCAATTGACGGCAGAGGATTCAGCATGGCATCGCAACGATACAGCGTATGGCCGCCGCGCTCGATCCAGCACAGGCCGTGTCCGCGAACAAACGCCATCGAGGCAACTTCGCCAACATAACCGCGAGCGCCGTCGAAGCTGGCCCGTGGAAAGAACCCCGGATCGTAGCGCAGCAAAGTCTGACCGTCGCGGTCATAGACGATAAGGTCGCCGTCGGGCGCCAGTGCAATCGCCGCGGGGCTGCGTCGGTCCTGGGTGTCATCGATCAGGACTTCGTACGTTGCCTGCCAGCTCAGCGAGCGGGAGAATCGCTGAATGCGGCGATTTCCATAGTCCAATACCCAGACACTGGTACCCCACTCCGCCGCGACGTCCTCCGGACTTTGGAACTGCCCGTTGCCATTCCCGAACCCACCGGCTTCCGCGATCAGCGTCCCGCTCGTATCTACGGCGACGACACGCTGATTGCCGGCATCGGCGACATAGAGCAAATCGTCCGGACCGATTGACAACGCTCGCGGATCCCGGAGCGTCACCGACTCACTCGGCAGGATGACCTTCCAGTCTCGCGCGTCGGAACTTACGCAGCTCCCCAGCAGCGCCAGCAGGCCGAGCGCGACCCTCAGGCCACGCGCGGCGGTTGAGAGAGGCATTCCTGATACAGTTGAAGATACTGCCTTGCCGACCGATCCCACGAGAAATCCTGACTCATCGCGTTACGCTGGATCCTCCGCCAGCGGTCGGCATCTTGATAGGCGGAAACCGCGCGTTCGACCGCGTGCATCAGCTCGCCGCTCGTATAGTCATAGAAACGGAAACCGGTTCCGTGCAACAAATCCGTGTCGGCGTCGATCACGGTATCGGCAAGTCCCCCGGTGACCCGCACAATCGGAATCGTGCCATAACGCATGCTCATCATTTGATTCAGTCCGCACGGTTCGAATTTGGACGGCATGAGGAACATGTCCGAACCGGCCTCGATCAAGTGCGCCAGATCTTCGTCGTAGGCCAGCTTCACCGCGAATCGGTCGGGATACACGCGCGCCAGTTCGTGGAACATGTGCTCGTAGTACGGGTCGCCGCTGCCGAGGATCACGAACTGCGCCGGCAAGCTCAGAATTTCCGTGATGAGCGGCGCGAGAATCTCGAAACCCTTCTGGCCCACAATCCGTGAAATCACCGCGAATACCGGGACGCCGGCGTTGAATTCAAACCCGGCCTTGGCGCACAATGCGCGCTTGTTCTCCACTTTCCAGGGCAGCGTACCGATGCCAAAGTTGGCGGCGATGCGCGGATCAGTCTCCGGATTCCAGACCTCGGTGTCGATCCCGTTGAGAATTCCTTGCAGCGGTCGCGGCGACCCCCGCAATACGGTTTCCAGTCCGAAGCCGAAATCATAGCTGCTCTGGATCTCGTGCGCGTAAGTGGGACTGACAGTGCTCAGCCCGTCGGCAAATTCGAGCCCGGCTTTCAGGAAATTGACCATCCCGTAGAATTCGATCGGTCCGCCCGGAAAATACAACGCTTCCGCGTCGCCGATGCGAGCGACAGTATCCGCCTTGAACCAACCGTGATAGGCCATGTTATGAACCGTCATCACCGCACGACTCTCCGCGAATTCTCCGCGCCGCCGCCGCTGCGACAGGTAGAGCGGAACCAGACCGGCCTGCCAGTCATTGCACTGCAGGACATCCGGCGTCCAGTGATCGCTCCGACACA
Organism: candidate division KSB1 bacterium; assembly: GCA_016214895.1. NCBI lineage: Bacteria > Pseudomonadati > Candidatus Zhuqueibacterota bacterium. The sequence goes on along the minus strand of JACRMR010000013.1, from coordinate 41,741 downwards.
GGTCGAATGCACACTTGGCGAGTGCGATAAACCGGTAGTCGTTGTCCACGTAGTCCTGATTACTGAAGGGATCGACGTAAATCCCCGGCCGGTCGTACAGCGCGTCACAGCGCAGGAAGCAGAAATCCGGTTCAGAGTCACGGCGGGGCGCGCGTGCAAATTCGGCGTGCAGCGCCCGGCCGTTAATAGTCAGAGAAGGTTGAGCGCCGTTTGCCGATACCGCCAGTGCGTGTCGCTCCCCGTCCACGCAGCCGTACAAGGGGGACAACACCCGCACGTCGCAGCCCAATCGACTCAGCGCCTTCGGCAGCGCGCCGCTGATATCGGCCAGGCCGCCGGTTTTGCTGAACGGCGTGACCTCCGACGTAACAAACAGGACTCGCGGAAACTCAGATCGCTTGCGATTCGACATTTGCTAACTTGACCAGGTTTCTTCCGTGTCGCTTCACCCAGTAGAGCGCGCGATCGGCGCCGGAGATGAGATCTTCCGGAGCCGCCGCATCGCGGTTGTCGGTGACTCCGCACGACACCGTGATTGCACCCATCGACTCGCCTTCCTCAGTCACCAGCGAACGGGCTTCGATCGCCTTGCGAATTTTGTCGGCCACAATCAATCCGTTCTCCGCAGTGATCTCGGGCAGAATCAGCGCGAACTCCTCGCCGCCGTAGCGGGCCACAAAGTCAATGTCGCGCACGGACGAGCGGATCGTCGCCGCCACCTCGGCCAACACCCGGTCTCCGGCCAGATGGCCATAAGTATCGTTGTAGGTCTTGAAGTCGTCGATATCAATCATGACGAACGTCATCATCTTCTTGTAGCGCTTCGCGCGCTGGAATTCCGTGCGCAGTTGTTCCCGCAAAAAGCGATGATTAAACAACTGCGTCAACCCGTCGATCGTGGCGAGTCGCTGTGTGCGCGAGAACTTGCTGCAGCAGTCGAAGACGGTTGAAAATTCGGCGCGGAACAGTTCCAGCGCATCGAGTTCGACCGGTAAAATGGTAAGCGGCGAGGCATACAGCAGCTTGAGCACACCGAGGCGGCGGTCGTTGCGCACCAGCGGCACCAACACGGCGAACACGTATCCCCGGTCGTGCAGCTCTTTTCCTCGCGTAAACTCCGCCGCGGTCGCACACTCATCGATGAGCGAGATCCGATTGCGGCGATAGAGCGCCAATTTGTGTCGTGGCACGAGCTCGGTTGCCGCCTCCTGCGGCAGATCTTTCGGCTCATGCCAGACCCACTCCCCGTCGCGCTCCGACCAGAAATCGGACGAGAGGTCCGGCTGAATCTCCAGATAGGTCGGGGCGAATAGATGCTGAACCATTTTGCTCAGCGATAGGAACAGCGGCTCGCCTTCGAGGTCCATCACATCGGCGAGTCTGACCGCACGCATCACCCTCGCTTCCAGCTCGGTCAGCGCCGTCCGTTCGGCCGCGTCGATCAGCGCGAGTTGCGCCCAGGCGTTGTCCGCGGCGTCCATCGGCGCCGACTCGACACTCAAGCCAAACCACGCCCGGCAGGAGTCCACCGCATCGCGTTGCGTCGTGAGTGCAATCGAATGTTGCAACGCCGCTTCGCGAAACGGTCCGGGAGACATGATCGCGGGTTCAGCGACGCAAGCGAATTCGTGCGGACCCGGCGCGGCGCTGACGTACCCTTCCAACGGATAGGGCAGCCGTGGCAGCGTCGGATTCGCTGATCGCGAACGGAGGTGGCTGTTCAGAATCTGCCAATCCTCCGTCGGCAATCGAAACCGCCGCCAGGCCTCGCGATGTTGCGAGCTATGAATCAGTGAATAGATGGAGTCCATTCTCGCTCGCCGAATCGTCCTCGTGGTTCGTGTCGCCTAACCATCGCTGCAACCAAATCGCGTTCGTTGCCGCCTGACCATGATAACAATTGTTAAACAGGACAAATGCCCGCTTGACAGAGTCCGGCAGGCCGAGCAACTTCTGCCCAACCGATACCAATTCGTCAACGCTGTAGTTGTAATCATACCGGTCGCCCGCCGTACGGTCGTTCCATGCCCGCGCATTCCGACCGTGCAACCGCACGTACGCATAGTCCCCCGTCACATGCAATGCGGGAGGCATCAGGCTTTCCAATTGCGGCTCGTCGGGGCTGACCCAGCTCACGCCCTCGTCACGCAGCGTGGCTCGAACGCCGTCGCAATCCCAACTGCGATGTCTGAACTCCACGTACAGTGACCGACTCGCGCACAAGTCGCGCACGCGCAGCAAGTAGTCGATGTTGGAATCTGATCGCTGGAATGCAGCGGGAAACTGCGCCAGCAATCCGAGCAATTTCCCGCGCTCCGTGAGCGGTGCGAGTCCGCCCAGCAATGCGCGCATCGATTCCGCGGGCTCGCTTCGGGAGTGCGTCACATCACCATGCACTTTCGCGAAGAGCCGAAACCCCGCCGGCGTCTTGCCCGCGATGCCCGCGTAAGTCGCGCGTCCCGCGATGCGATAGTACGTGCTGTTGATCTCGCCGACGGGAAACCGGGCGGCATAGAATTCGAGCCACTTCGACCGGGGGACCCGCAGCGGATAAAACGTCCCGGCCCAATCGTCGAATTTCCACCCCGACGTTCCGACACTAATATCTTGCCGTCGCATCGCGATCCTCCCACGCCAGTTCACCGCCGATAATAACGGTGAATGCGCGGAAATCGCCGAGATGATAGGACAGTGAATTCAGGTCCGGTGCCCGCCAGAGGCAGATGTCCGCCGCCTTGCCGGCCTCCAGCGACCCCACGTCGCTGTCGGCGCGCAGTGCCGCCGCCGCATCGAGGGTGACCGCCCACAACAACTCCGCCGGGTTCATTTTCGCATAGATCGCGGCGGCCGTCATGCAGAACGGCATCGATTCGGTCATGGCCGAGCCTGGATTCATGTCCGTGGCAATCGCAACCCGCGCACCCTGCTCAATCAACTTTCGCGCCGGCGGGTAGGGCAGCGTTCCCAGAAAGAACACACTCGCGGGCAACATGACCGCGCAGACGTTGGCCTTCGCCAGTGCCGTGATTTCCTGGTCGTTCAGGTACTCCAAGTGGTCCGCACTTCTGGCTCCGAGCTCCGCGGCCAGCAGCGCGCCGCCCGAGTGTCCGAATTGGTTGGCGTGCACCGCAACTTGAAGTCCATGGTCCAGTGCGGCGCGCAGCATCCTGCGCGATTCATCGACGGAGAATGCGCCCTGCTCGCAGAAGACATCGGCCGCCGAAGCGAGCTTCAGCTCGGCCACGCGCGGAATCATCTCGGCAGCAACCTCATCAAGAAAGCGCTCGCGTTGTCCCTCCATCGCTTCCGGAACCGCATGAATCAGAAACGTCTTGTGCATGCGCTGCGGAGTCTGCAGACTGATGAGTTCGAGCGCGCGCAGCAGCTTCGCCTCGCCGTCCCAGTCCAGTCCGTAGCCGGATTTTGCTTCGATGGTCGTTACGCCCGCGGCGAGCGACCGATCGAAACGCGGCAGCGATTCTTTCACAATCTGGTCCACCGCAGCCGCGCGCACTTTTCGCGCGGTTGCCTGAATTCCGCCGCCGGCTACGGCGATTTCCTGATACGACCGTCCCGCATTGCGCATGTGGAACTCGTCGGCGCGATTGCCCGTGAACACGGGGTGGGTGTGGCAGTCGATCAATCCGGGTGTGGCCAGGCATCCGTCAGCGTTGAATCGCGGACAGTCCGCCGGCATGCGCGACTCCAGCTCCCGCTCCGGGCCGATCTCGACTATTCTCCCCTCGCGCACGAGAATCGCGGCATTCCGCCGCTCCAGCACGAACCGCTCAGTCCGTTGACGATCGGCCATGAGCGGTGTTGCCAGCAGGCCGATATTATGTACGAATAAGTCGGGCACGGCTGCTCACCTGCCCGTGAATACGGCTTTGCGTTTCTCCAGGAATGCTGCGGTACCTTCATTCTTGTCTTCGGTCCCACAGCAGTACGCGAACCAGCTTTCCTCAACGCGCAACCCCATGTCCAGTCCCAACTGCAGTCCATTCTCGACGGCGTTCAAGATCGCTGCCGCCGCGCGTCGTGGCTTCGCCGCGAGCTCCTCCGCCAGCTTGCGTACGACGGTCATCAAGTCTGCCTGCGGGACGACCGAATTCACGAGGCCAATGTTCAAGGCCTCAGACGCGGGGATGACGCGGCCGGTCAAGAGCAGTTCAAGAGCCTTCCCCCGGCCAATCAACCGCGGGAGACGCTGAGTGCCGCCGTAACCCGGAATAATCCCCAAGTTGATCTCCGGTTGTCCGAACTTGGCGTTCTCCGCAGCGACGCGCAAATGACAGGCCATCGCTAATTCACAGCCTCCACCGAGCGCATAACCGTTAACAGCAGCAATTACAGGGATTTGGAATTTCTCAATCCGGGAGTATAGCTTGTTGCCACGATCAGCAAACTCCTTACCGGAAATCACATCAAGTTCACGGATTTCCTGAATATCAGCGCCGGATACGAACGATTTCTCACCGGCCCCGGTCATAATGATGGCACCGACAGCGTCGTTGTCGCCCAGTGATTGAAAGCAGTCATGCAGTTCGCGCACGGTCGCAATATTGAGCGCGTTCAGCGTTTTCGGTCGATTCACGGTCACGGTCGCGACCGCGCCGTCGATTTGCAGAATCAGATTTTCGTATGACATGGTCATTTAGAAATTCAGTCCGGGGATTAACACATTCTGAGTTTTTGCGGTTGCCGTCGCCCCGGCATAGCCCGCGTCGTGATGCCGGAAGACGCCCATCGCGGGATCGTTGGTCAGCACGCGTTCCAGCCGGGCCGCGGCCGCATCCGTGCCGTCGGCTACGATCACCTGACCCGCGTGCAGCGATGCGCCGATGCCAACACCTCCGCCGTGATGAAAGCTCACCCACGACGCTCCGCTGGCCGTACTGACCAGCGCATTCAGAATCGGCCAGTCAGCGATGGCATCGGAACCGTCTTTCATCGCTTCGGTTTCGCGATACGGCGAAGCCACCGAGCCGCAATCGAGATGATCGCGACCGATCACGATCGGCGCTTTCAACTTGCCTGTGCGCACCAGCTCATTGATCGCGAGCCCCATTTTCGCGCGCGCACCCTGCCCGAGCCAGCAAATTCGCGCCGGGAGTCCCTGAACGGGAATCCGGGGTGCCGCTTCACGGATCCACCGGGTGAGGCCCGCGTCATCTGGAAACAGGCGCAGCGCTGCTTCGTCAGTGGTACGGATGTCGGCGGCATCTCCCGAAAGTGCCGCCCAGCGGAACGGCCCCTTGCCCTCGCAGAACAGCGGTCGAATGTAGGCCGGAACGAAACCGGGATAGGCGAAGGCGTCGGCATATCCGGCTTGCAACGCCTTGCCGCGCAGGTTATTGCCGTAGTCGAAAGCCACCGCGCCGCGCCGCTGCATCGCGACAATCGCCTCGCAGTGTTCAGCCATCGACTTCATGCTCCGGCGGATGTAATCCCGCGGATCGCTCTTGCGCAATCCCAGTGCAAGCTGATACGAAATGCCGTTCGGAATATACCCATTCAACTCGTCATGCGCCGAAGTCTGGTCGGTCACCAGCTGCGGAAGCTCGTTTCGCTTGAGGAGTTCCGGCAACACATCGGCGCAGTTACCGAGCAGGCCAACGGACAGCGCGCGCCGTTCACGGACGGCAGTGTGCACCCATTCCATCGCTTCATCAAGCGTCGCCGTCCAGCGATCGCAGTAGCCGATTTCGACGCGGCGTTCGATGCGCTGTTGATCGACCTCAACGCACAAGGCCACACCGCCGTTCAGCGTGACCGCGAGGGGCTGTGCACCTCCCATCCCCCCGAGTCCGCCCGTGAGCGTCCAGGTCCCAGCCAACGTCCCGCCGAAATGCTTGCGCGCTGCGGCCGCGAAGGTCTCGTACGTTCCTTGCAGGATGCCCTGGGTGCCGATATAGATCCACGAACCGGCGGTCATTTGGCCGTACATGATCAGCCCTTTTGCCTCCAGCTCGTGGAAATAGTCCCACGTCGCCCACTGCCCCACGAGATTGGAGTTAGCAATCAGAACTCTCGGCGCTTCGGGATGCGTGCGGACCACGCCCACCGGCTTCCCCGATTGCACAAGCAAAGTCTGATCGTTTTCCAGTTTGAGTAAGCAGTTCAGGATCGCCGCGAGGGCTTCACGCGAACGAGCGGCTTTCCCGGTACCGCCATAGACGACGAGGCTCTCCCGGTCCTCGGCCACGGCAGGATCAAGGTTATTGAGCAGCATTCGCAAGGCTGCTTCCTGAGCCCAGCCCTTACAGGAGATCTGTGGCCCAGTTGGTGTCTTCGGGATTTCAATCATGATCGGATCCGATTCTTCGGGCATTCCCCGCAATCGCTACGATGGAGAGGTATTATCATTGAATGCACGGATGGTGGCGAGCCCCCACTTTCCCCCAATCTCAATATACCCACTTCGTCAGGGAAAATCAATTCCGCGGCGCAACAAAAAGGCCATGTCGCACGACATGGCCCTTGTAATAACAGTCAGATACAGACGCGGATTCTATTCGCCCCTGCCGCCGGCCTTGCCACTCTTGGCTGGAGCCTTTGTCGCGCGACGCGTGTGAGCGGCCCCGCCCTTGGCGCCCTTCACGGCTTTCGCCGCCTTGGCATCTCCGGCTCCTTGCCTGGCCTTGCCTGTCTTGGCCTTCGCAGCGGTCTTCTTTGCGCCCTTCGCGGCGTCGGATTCGCTAGCGGTTGACTTTGCGGCTAAGACTCCCTCAAACCCGACCAGTTCAATGATCGCCGTCGGGGCGTTGTCGCCATGTCGATTGCCAAGTTTGATGATCCGCGTGTAGCCGCCATTACGATCGGCGAATGTCAGTGCAATTTCATCGAACAGGCTCTTGATCACGGCCTTGCGCGTGAGGTACATAGCGACGCGGCGGCGAGCGGCCAGATCGGCCTTTTTCGCATGCGTCACCAAGCGCTCGGCAAATGGGCGCAACTCTTTGGCCTTGGTCAGCGTGGTATGAATCCGCTTATGCTGGAACAGCTCCTGCGCCAGATTGCAGAGCAGCGCCTTACGATGCGCGGGGGAGCGGCTGAGGCTGCGGCCTCTATCTTGATGTCTCATGGGAATTCAGTCGGAATTTACTTCTTGTCGTAATCGGTGCTGAGGTAGCGATCGACATCCATGCCGAAATGCAGCCCCTTACCCTTGAGGATTTCGGTCAACTCGACGAGCGACTTGCGGCCGAAGTTCTTGAATTTGAGCATTTCCGGCTCTTCGCGCCGGACCAGGTCGGCGATCGTGCGAATCCGCGCTTCCTTGAGGCAGTTCGCGCTGCGCACGGATAATTCCAGCTCCTCCACCGGCTTCCGCAAGAGTTTGCGGATTTGCAGCGTCTCTTCGTCGATATCCTCTTCCTCTTCCTTCTCCGGCTTGATATCGAAGTTAATAAAGAGCTGGATATGATCGCGCAACGTGCGCGCGGCGAAGGTCAGGGCGTCATCCGGGGTAATCGAACCGTCGGTCCAGATTTCGAGAATCAGCTTCTCATAGTCGGTACGCTGACCGACGCGCGTATTTTCGATGGTGTAGGTAACATTGCGGATCGGCGAGAACACGCTGTCCACCGGGATCGTGCCGATCGGCGCGTCGGCCGGGCGGTTTTCCTCCGCCGGTACATAGCCACGCCCCTTGCGGACCTGAATCTCCATTTTCACTTCAGCGTCGCGGTTCAGCGATGCGATGTGGTGGTCGGGATTCAGAACTTCGAACTCGTTGTTGCCGACCTGAATGTCCCGCGCCGTGAATTCCTTGGGTCCCTTCAGATGCAGGACGATCTTGTCCGGCTTCTTATTCAGTAATTTGAACCGCACCTGCTTCAGGTTCAAGACCATTTCGGTGAGGTCTTCCGAGACCCCGGGGATGGTCGAGAATTCGTGCAGCACGCCGTCGATCTTGATCGAGGCGATCGCGGCGCCCTGCAGCGAGGAGATCAGGACGCGCCGCAAGCTGTTTCCAATGGTCACTCCATAGCCGCGTTCGAGCGGCTGGATGACAAACTTACCATACGTATCCGTATGCGTAGATTCATCGATCTCTACCGCTTCGGGCATCTGGAAATTCGAACCGTTCATGGATCTCCTCGCGGAAGTGAGATTATCGGGAGTAAAGCTCAACAACAAGCTGCTCGTTGACGTCAAGCGGGATCTCATTGCGGTTGGGCCGCGCCGAGTAGATTCCCTCCATTTTCGCCTTATCGAGCTGCAAGTTCGGCATGAGCTTGCCGTCGCGAGACTTTTGCATCGCGTCGTGAATCACATTCAGCTTCTTCGACCGTTCGCGGACGCGAACGTGATCGCTGGGCTGAAGGACGTAGGACGGGATGTCCACGATGCGCCCGTTCACCATGAAATGGCGATGACGGACCAGCTGCCGGGCCTGGCGACGTGAACTGGCGAAGCCGATCCGATAGACGACATTGTCGAGACGGCTCTCGAGCATCGCCATCAGGTTTTCGCCGGTCACGCCCTTTTGGCGCTGCGCTTCCCGGAAGAAGCGATGGAACTGGCGTTCCAGCAGCCCGTAGGACTCGCGAATCTTCTGCTTCTCGCGAAGCTGTACTCCGTACTCGGAGACCTTGCCGCGCCGGGAACGACCGTGCTGTCCCGGGCCATACCCCTTCTTCTCAAAGGTGCATTTCGGACCGGAGCAACGGTCTCCCTTCAGGAAGAGCTTTCTTCCTTCGCGGCGACAGATTCGACAGACAGGATTGTGATTAAGAGCCATGGACCTTTATGATTCAGAAAACAAACTTAGACCGAACCGCGATTGCTCGCAACCCGAGCGGCCAACAAGCGGAATCAGACCCGGCGCCGTTTCGGCGGGCGGCAGCCATTGTGCGGCAGCGGCGTCACGTCGCGAATCGCGGAGATCTGCAGACCGGAGGCCGCCAGTGCGCGGATCGCGCCGTCGCGACCTCCGCCCGGTCCGCGAACTTCCACGGTCACCTTGCGCAGTCCCAGCGTCATCGCGGCTTTGGCGGCATTGTCGGCGGCCAGCTGCGCGGCAAATGGCGTGTTCTTGCGCGAGCCGCGCAAGCCCATTTTGCCGGCCGACGCCCACGAAATCGTGTTGCCGTAGTTGTCGGTAATCGTCACAATCGTGTTGTTGAACGACGACTTGATGTGCGCGACGCCGGACGCTTCGACGCGTTCTTTCTTTTTCTTAACTTCCTTTTTCGCCACTGCTGGTAGTTCTCCGGGTATTCACCCCCGCCTGGAGCGGGAGATTCAACGGGCCGTACGCCGGCGCGAGCCGGTGCCGATCAGCCCTTCTTCTTGACGAGCGTGCCTTTTTTCTTGCCTTTGCGGGTGCGCGCGTTATTCTTGGTATTCTGACCGCGCACGGGCAGACCGCGCCGGTGGCGCATGCCGCGATAGCACCCAATGTCCATCAGGCGCTTGATGTTCAATTGGATTTCCGAGCGCAACGGCCCCTCCACTTTGAGCTCGGCGACCAAGGCGCGAATCGCGTTGAGTTCCTGGTCGTTGAGCTGATGGGTGCGCTTGTTCCAATCGACACCGGCTTGGGTGAGGATTTTCTGAGCCGAAGGCCTGCCGATGCCGTAGACATAGGTCAGTGCAACTTCGATGCGCTTATCTCGCGGGATATCAATTCCGGCAATTCGGGCCATGGTCTGCTATGAATTCAAGGGAATCAGGCGGAGCAAATTCTGAAGGGTGGGGTCAGCCCTGGCGTTGTTTGTGCTTCTTGACGCGCGGGCAGATGACATAGATCCGACCGTGTCGGCGCACGATGCGGCAATGTTCACACATTTTCTTGACGGAGGTACGGACTTTCATGGTCGGTCTGGTTCGATCGGCGCATCCGGCAAGGATCCGGCATGCTTACTTGTAACGGTAGGTGATTCGTCCGCGATTGAGATCATAAGGCGACAGCTCGACAGTCACGCGATCGCCGGGGAGAATCTTGATGAAATGCATGCGCATCTTGCCGGAAATATGGGCCAGTACTTTGTGGCCGTTTTCGAGCACGACGCGGAAGGTCGCATTGGGCAGACACTCCTCGATGACGCCGTCAACCTTAATAGCCAGTTCTTTGGACGTATGCACCCTCCGCTTGGTTCATCACGGTGGACGAACATCGTCCACCGTCTATCCGCACCCCGGTGCGCCCGGCGGGCGGCCGCCGCAGCTGCACAGGCTCAGAGCGTAAGTATTTCAGCAGCCCCGTCGCGAATCACCACGGTGTGTTCGAAGTGCGCGGAAGGTTTGCGGTCGCGCGTGACGATCTGCCAATCGCCGATCATCTCGACCTCGTACGTGCCCATGTTGATCATCGGCTCGATGGCAATCGTCATGTTTCGACGCAGCACCGGACCGCGCTTCGGCGGGCCGTAGTTCGGCACTTGCGGGTCTTCATGCAGGCTCTTGCCGATTCCATGTCCGACAAGATCGCGAACGACGCTGAAACCTTGCGCCTCGACGTAGGACTGCACCGCATGCCCGATATTCGAGAGGTGGCCGCCTTCGCGCGCCTGTTCAATCCCCAATTCCAGAGCCTGTCGCGTAACATCCATCAGCCGCCGGCGTTCCGCGTCAACGTCACCAATGGCATAGGTCCGAGCGGCATCGGCGTAGTATCCGTTAAACATCACGCCGATATCCAACCCCGCAATCGTCCCCGCTTTCAGGGGTTGGCCGTTCGGGATGCCGTGCACGACTTCCGCCTCGATCGACAGGCACACCGAAGCCGGGAACGGAACCCCTTCGGCATTCGGGTAATTCTTGAAAGCGGGAATTGCGCCGCACGACCGGATGAAGTCATCGACGACTCGATCCACGTCAATCGCCGGAGTGCCGGGGACCATCAGCGGTGCCGCGACCTCAAACGCACCGGCGAGGATCCGACCCGCCTGGCGCATCAGGTCGAGCTCGGGGGCCGATTTGACAATGATCATGCGAGATCGGGATCCAGCGCGATGAGGACGCGCGCAAACACCTGGTCTTCGCTCCCGACGCCATCGACGATCCGCAGTTGATTCGACTTCTGGTAGTAATCGATCAGCGGCGCCGTCTTCTCTTCGTACACTCTCAACCGTTGCGCGATGGTGGCCGGCTGGTCGTCGTCGCGCTGAATCACATTCGCCTCGCCCTTGGGGCACTTGTGGTTCGTCTCGACGTCCGGTGTCGTATGGATGCTGAACGTCGCGCCGCACGTCGTACAGACCCGACGCGAACTCAATCGTTCGATAATCGCGTCTCGCGGCACGTCGATGGAAACGGTCCGCGGCGTCGGCAGGCCGACCTCCACCAGCAGCTTATCCAACGCTTGCGCTTGCGGAATGGTCCGGGGAAATCCGTCGAAGATCGCGCCGCGAACGGCGTCATCCTGCTGCAAGCGCTTCCGTACGATATCAATGATCAGATCGTCCGGAACCAGCTCCCCGCGATTCATGATTTCCTTCGCCTTGACCCCTAACTCGCTTCCCGCTTGCACTTCGGCCCGCAGGATATCCCCAGTCGATATTTGCGGCACCCGCAGGTAGTTAACCAGCCGTTGCGCCTGGGTCCCCTTCCCCACTCCGACGGCGCCCAGCATGATGACGGTATATCGGGCCATGGCGACGTTACAGCGGCTTTACATCCGGCGACGACCGCGAATGCGGCCGGACTTCATCAGGCCGTCATAGTGCCGCATCACGAGGTGAGATTCCACCTGCTGGAGCGTATCCAACAGCACACCGACGATAATCAGGATCGTAGTTCCGCCGAAGAACGAAGCGAAATTATACGTGACGTTGAACTGATTAACGATGATCGACGGAACCACCGCGATGGCACCCAGCGCCAACGCACCCGGCAACGTCACCCGCGACAGGATCGAATCGATGAACTCCGACGTCTGCTTTCCCGGACGAATACCCGGAATGAAGCCGCCGTTCTTCTTCATGTTATCGGCCAAATCGACCGGGTTCAGCACGATCGCCGTATAGAAATACGTGAAGAAGACGATCAGCAGGAACTCCATGATGAGGTAAGCCGCACCCTGTCCGCTGAAGGCATTGATCATCGCCTGCTGGAAGCCGCCCTCGGGCAGAAAGCTGGCGACCGAAGACGGGATGAAGAGAATCGACTGTGCGAAGATGATCGGCATCACGCCCGCGGAATTGACGCGCAGCGGAATATGCGTGGATTGACCACCATACGTCTTGCGGCCAACCGTGCGCTTGGCATACTGCACCGGAATTTTGCGCATCCCCTGGGTCAGCCCGACGACCGCCATCGTGATCGCGAACAGCATCACCACGAACAGCACGTCCACCATGATATGCCGTGTTCCGATCGCCACCTGTTGCGCCTCTTCCATGATCGCATACGGCAGACGGTCCACGATACCGAAGAAGATCAGTAATGAAATTCCGTTACCGATTCCGCGCTCGGTGATCTGTTCACCCAGCCACATGATCAGCGTTGTGCCCGCCGCAAGCGTGACCATCGTCAGGAAGCGGAAGCCGAATCCCGGATCAGGGACGACCGGCGCGCCGGAGGTCGCGATCAGCCGCTCCAGAAAGATCGAGACACCGCCGGCCTGCAGCGCCGCGATGATGACGGTACCGTAGCGGGTCAGCTGGGTGATCTTCTTGCGGCCCTCTTCGCCTTCCTTCTGCAACTTCTGGAAATACGGGACAACCGTTCCCATCAGCTGGAAGATGATCGAGGCGGAGATGTACGGCATGATACCGAGAGCAAAAATGGTGGCGCGCTGAAACGCTCCACCGACAAACATGTCGTACAGGCCGAACAACGTGTTTTGATTTTGTTGAAAGAATTCGGCCAGGGCCGAAGCGTCGATTCCGGCGACGGGCACGTGCCCGCCAATTCGGAAGACCAACAGAATCAATAAAGTGAATAGAATCCGATCCCGCAGTTCGGGGATTTTGAAAACGTTTTGAAACCGGTCAAGCATCAGTCAGTGTCCACCCTGCCGCCGGCTCCGGTAATCTTGGCAGCCGCTGAGGCGGAAAGTTTACAGCCCTTGACTTCGTACGGCCGTTTGGCGTCGCCATTGCCGAGGATCTTCACGGCCTGCTCCACGTAGCGGATCAGTCCGGCTTGCTTGAGCGAAGCGGCATCGACGGTCGTTCCGGTCAGCTTGTCGAGATCACGAATATTAACGATCTGCACCGGATCAGCCCACAAGTTCTTGAAGCCGAACTTGGGCAGGCGGCGATAGATCGGCATCTGACCGCCCTCGAAGCCTTTCTTGCGGACGGAACCCGCGCGCGCCAGGTAACCTTTTTCACCGCGTCCGGCGCTGCCGCCGCTCCCCGAGCTTGGGCCACGACCGATCCGCTTTTTCTTGTGCGTCGAACCCGCTGCGGGCTTGAGATTGCTTAAGCTCATGCCTGGCCTCCATCGACGACTTCCCACGTCACGAGATGACGCACCTGATCGATCATTCCGCGCATGGCCGGATTGTCGGGAAACAAGAGCGTTTCGTTCAGGCGGTGGAAACCCATCGCCGTGATCGTCAGCTTGTGCTTCTTGGGTCGCCGGATCGTGCTGCGAATCCAGGTAACTTTGAGCTTCTTATCCATGGTCTGAGATATCGTCGGGAAATGAAATGCTTGAAATTAGGCGTTGAACACTTCGCGCACGGTGATCCCGCGGCGTTCGGCGATCATGCGGACATCATGCAACTTGTCGAGCGCGGCGAACACGGCCTTAACGACGTTATGCGGGTTGTTGGTACCCATGACTTTGGTCAGGACGTCCCGCACGCCCACGCACTCCATGGCCATGCGCACGGAGCCGCCGGCGATCACGCCGGTGCCGGCCGAGGCGGGGCGTAGCAGAATCCGGCCCGCGCCGAACTTGCCGGAGGTGGTATGCGGCAGCGTCGCGCCGAGAATCGGGTAGCGCTTGAGCGAGCGCTTGGCCGCGAGCGTCGCTTTGGAAATCGCATCAACAACTTCGTTGGCCTTGCCCAGTCCGTAACCGGCACGGCCCTTGCCGTCGCCGACGATTACGACTGCATTGAACGAGAAATTGCGTCCACCCTTCACCACCTTGGCGACGCGGTTGAGGCACACGGTCTTCTCGATGAGCGATTCGCCGGAGTATTCTCCGTCGTTGTCTCGATCGCGGCCGCGGCCGCTGCGTTCAGGCTGATCCGTCATTCGTGGAATGGTCATCGGTTAGAATTGCAGGCCGCCCTTGCGCGCTCCGTCGGCCACTGCGCTCACACGGCCATGATACGGAAACCCGTTGCGGTCGAACACGACCTTGGAAATGCTCTGCTCCAGCGCCTTCTTCGCGCAGGCCTCGCCGACGAGCAGGCTGACTTCGTTCGGCTTCTTGCCCTTGGTCTGTTCACGCACGCCGGGAGTCAGCGACGAGACTCCCATTAACGTCTTGCCCGAGCGGTCATCGACCAGTTGGGCGTACACATGATTAAGCGAACGAAACACGACCAGCCGCGGACGCTCGGGCGTCCCCTGCACGATCTTGCGAATGTGCTTCTTGCGACGGGCGCGGGATTTGGCTTTCTTCTGCGTAAGAGTCGACACGGTTCTCAATGCTCCTCGCCACCATTTCCGACGGTGGCTGCTGTTCAGGTCCCGCGCGCTTGGCGCGAGGTTCAGGCAACGGAGGGTGTTGCCAGATGGGTCGCAGTTCGCGCGTGGGGCGCGACTCCGGGATTACTTCTTCGCGGTCTTGCCGGCCTTGCGCTTCACCTGTTCGTCGATGTAGCGAATGCCCTTGCCCTTGTACGGTTCCGGCTTGCGCACATCGCGGATTTCCGCGGCCACATGACCGACCAGTTCGGCATCGGCTCCGCTCACCACGATCGACGTCGGCTTCGGCACTTCGATCTTGACTCCCGGCGGAGTGACGATGAAGACGCCGTGCGTATAACCGACGTTGAGCAGCACACCTTTGCTCTTGATTTCGGCGCGAAATCCGACGCCGTTGATTTCGAGTTCTTTGCGGAAGCCTACCGTCACGCCCTTGACCATATTATTGATCAGCGCGCGCGTCAAGCCGTGCAGCGCGCGATGATTCTTGTTGTCGGTCGGACGCGTGACGGTGATCACGCCATCATCCTGCGCGACGGCCATATCGGGATGCAGACGTCGTTGCAACGTGCCGTTCGGACCCTTCACGGAGATGAAGTTGTCCTGCAGCGTTACCTGAACGCCTTTGGGGACGGAAATCGGGGCGCGGCCAATTCGTGACACTGAAACTATCTCCTGCGTTCTCGCGTGGCGCGATGCTTACCAGATTTCGGCGATCAGCTCGCCGCCCAGACCCAACTTCTTCGCCTGTCCGCCGGTCATCACGCCCCGGCTGGTCGTGACGATCGACATCCCCAAGCCGTTCAGCACGCGCGGAATCTTCGTGTGATCCACATAGCGGCGCAACCCGCACTTGGAAATCCGGCGCAGGCCTTGAATGGCCGAATCGCCGCGTGCGGTGTACTTGAGATAAAGCCGCAGGAATCCCTGCGGACCTTCATCGACATACACGTGATCATAGATGTAGCTCGCCTCGAACAGCACGCGGGCCAGTTCGGCCTTCATGCGCGAGTAGGGCACATCGACATAGGGCTTACGCACGCGCATACCGTTGCGCACACGATTCAGGAAATCAGCAATCGGATCGGTAGTAGGCATATCGCTTCGCTACGGGGATGGAAATTCTGGGGGGTTACCAGGACGCCTTGACGATACCGGGAATCTCGCCCATCAGGGCCAGTTCACGAAAACAAATTCGGCAGAGCGCGAACTTGCGCAGGAAGGCGCGGGGCCGGCCGCACCGGCGGCAACGATGATGCGCGCGAACCTTGAATTTCGGTTCCTTGATCGACTTGGCAATTAAGCAGGCCTTCGCCATATTCGTCTATCGACTCTGTGAATGGTTTGCAGATTAGGCCGCGCTGGCGGCTTTCACTTCGCGCTTGCGCATCGGTAGGCCCAGTTCGCGCAACAATTCGTAGGCTTCCTGATCGGTCTTCGCGGTCGTCACGAAGGTGATATCCATGCCCCGGATCTTATCGACGGCGTCGATATCGATCTCGGGAAAGATGATATGCTCCTTGAGGCCGACGGTATAATTGCCGCGCCCGTCGAAGCCCTTATCCGGCAGCCCGCGGAAATCCCGGATCCGCGGCGTAGCCATCGTGATCAGGCGGTCAACGAACTCCCACATCGTGGCCCGGCGCAGGGTAACATAGACTCCGATCGGCATGCCTTCGCGGAGTTTGAAATTCGAGATCGACTTGCGCGCCTTCGCCACGGCCGGACGCTGTCCCGAAATGGCGGCGATCTCGCGCACGACGCTGTCGATCAAGCGCGGGTTGGCCGCGGCGTCGCCCAACCCCATGTTGATCACGACCTTCGAGAGTCGCGGAATTCGCATGGCGTTGTCGTAGCTGAAGCGCTTGACCAGCGCCGGCACCACCTTGTCGGCATAGTGCTGCTGGAAGCGCGGCACGTAGCCCGCGGGCAGTTTGGGCCGCTCGCCAACAACGAATCCGGCCTTCTTGTCTTCTTTGGTGGCCTTCTTGGCCCCGGCCTGCGGCGGGGCCGCCTTCGCCGGCTTCTGCGGCTTCGCGTCTTTGGCCTTTTCAGCGCTCATCGCGGATCATCTCGTTGGAAGCTTTGGCATAGCGAACTCGCTGACGCTGTTCGCCCGTGCCGACGACTTTGCGACCGATGCGCGTCGGTTTGCCCGACTTCGGATCGATCAACATGATATTGGAAATATGAATCGAACCCTCGCGTGTCAGAATGCCGCCTTGCGGATTCTGCTGTGTGGGCCGTTGATGTTTCTTGACGAAGTTGACGCCCTCGACAATGACGCGCAGCTTGTCCGGGAACACCTTCAGCACTTTGCCTCGCTTGCCGCGGTCGTTTCCCGCGACCACGAGCACGAGGTCGTCCTTTTTGATTTTCAGATGGGTGGACATTATCTCTCTCCGCCGTCGTTAGACGACTTCCGGTGCCAGCGACACGATTTTCATGAACTGCTTCTCGCGTAACTCGCGGGCCACGGGGCCGAAGATACGGGTGCCGCGCGGTTCATTATCCTTGTCGATCAAGACCACGGCGTTTTCATCGAATCGAATGTAGGAACCGTCTTTGCGCCGGACTTCCTTCTTGGTGCGCACGATCACCGCGCGCGACTTCTCGCCTTTCTTGACCGTGCCGCTCGGAATGGCCGTTCGCACCGAGACCATAATAATATCGCCCACCGATGCCGTGCGGCGCAACGTGCCGCCATAGACCCGGAAGCAGCGGACTTTCTTGGCGCCGGTATTGTCGGCGACATTGAGAATCGTAAATTCCTGAATCATGGCCGCTTACTTTCTCTTCTCGACGATTTGCACCAGACGCCAGTTCTTATGCTTGGACATCGGTCGGGTTTCCATGATCCGGACGCGGTCGCCGATCTGACACTCGTTCTGCTCGTCATGCGCCATGAACTTGCGCGTACGCTTCACGTACTTCTGGTAGAGGGGATCCTTCACGCGGCGTTCCACGGCCACGACGATCGTCTTGTCCATCTTATTGGAAACGACCAGCCCGACGCGCGTTTTGCGCAGTCCGCGCCGTTCCTCGGATGCCGCGGCAGTTAACGTGGCGCTCACGCCTTGGCTCCTTTCGGCTTCCGCAGACCCAGTTCGATTTCGTGGGAGACGGTCTTCAGGCGGGCGATGTCGCGACGGATCTGACGCACCCGTGCGGTGTTGGGCAGTTGACCGGAGTCCAACTGGAAGCGCAACGCTTCGAGATTGTCCGCCGATTCGTGCAGGCGGTTGCCGAGTTCGACCTTGCTGAGTTCTTTCAGTTCGGTCATCTTCATCGGACGTGCGGAACCTTTTGCCATGAGATAGATAACAGGTCGACGGGTTAAGTGTGGCTGATTTCGCGCTCGACGAACTTCGTCTTGATCGGCAGCTTCTGCGCCGCCAGGCGCATCGCTTCGCGAGCCGTGGCGACATCCACGCCTTCGATTTCAAACAACACGCGGCCGGGGCGAATCACGGCCGCATAGAATTCCACGGGACCCTTGCCCTTGCCCTGCCGCGTCTCCAGCGGCTTCTTGCTGCACGGCTTATCGGGGAAGATGCGGATCCAGACTTTGCCGCCGCGCTTGATATGGCGCGTCAGGGCGACACGGGCGGCCTCGATCTGCCGCGACGTCATCCAGCACGCGGCCATCGCCTTCAATCCAAATTCGCCGAAAGCAACGGTGCTGCCCGCATAGTCGAATCCCATTCGCCGGCGGCGCTGCTGCTTGCGGAACTTCATTCGTTTCGGTGTCAACATAGCTCGTTATCTCCGACCGCCGGGATTGGGACCACGATCTCCACGCTGGTCCGGGCGATGGTCCGGACGTCGATCCGGACGGTCCCGGTGATCGCGGTGATCCGGACGATCGCTTCGTTCACCATGAGCTTCGCGTTCGCGGCTGCCGCGAATCTGCCCTTGCGCGAGCGCGTCCTTACCGATGACTTCGCCGCGGCAGATCCACACTTTGACGCCAATCGTGCCGTACGCGGTCTTCGCGACGGAAAGTGCGTAGTCGATATCCGCGCGCAGTGTGTGCAGCGGCACTCGCCCTTCACGATAGCCTTCGACTCGCGACATTTCGGCGCCGCCCAGACAGCCCGAGCACATGACCTTGATGCCTTCCGCGCCCATCCGCATCGTGGTCTGGATCGCTTTCTTCATCGCGCGGCGAAATGACACCCGGCCTTCGAGCTGACTGGCGATCATATCGGCCACCAGCTTCGCCTCAAGTTCGGGCCGCTTGATTTCGTAAATATTGACCTGAACGTCCCGGCTGGTGAGCTTCTTCAGCTCCGCCTTGAGTTTGTCCACTTCCGCGCCTTTGCGCCCGATCACGATTCCGGGCCGCGACGTGCGGATGGTCAGCGTCAGCTGCTTCGGCGTGCGCTCGATCTGGATCCCCGCCACGCTGGCCTGCTTCAGGCGCTGCGTCAGGTATTTTCTCAGATAGAGATCTTCGTGCAGCTTATCCGCGAAACTTCGTTCGTCAAACCACGCGCTGTTCCAGGTGCGGATACCACCCAAGCGCATGCCGACAGGTTGAACTTTTTGACCCACAGTGGATTCTCTTATGACTTCTTCGCTGGACTCTTCTTGACCGCCGGTTTGGCGGCGGATTTCTTTTCGGTCGTGGCCTTGACGACCGGCTTCGGCGCCGCTTTGACGCTTGGCTTGGGCGCCGCCTTCGGCTGTGCTTCGGCAACCGCGGCCGCCTCGATGTCATGCGCCGCTTCCGGTGTCGCCACGAACACGGTCAAATGGCTGCTGCGTTTCATGATCGGGGCGGCACGACCCATGGCCCGCGGCATGAACCGCTTCATGGTCGGCCCCTCGTCCACGAAGATCGTCTTGACGAACAGCTGTTCCGGATTCACGTCCCGGCCTTCGTCCGAGTTGACCAGATTGGCCACAGCGGACTGAATCGCCTTCAGCGTCGGCTGGGCGGCGGAGCGGGTGGTGAACTTGAGTAAATTGACGGCCTCGTGCACATTCTTACCGCGGACAAGATCGGCGACGAGCCGCATCTTGCGCGGGGTGACACGGACGTATCGGGTTACGCAGCGCGATTCCATGATTTACTTCTTCGCGACGGTCTTTTCGGCCTTCTTGGCCGTGTGGCCTTTGAAGGTCCGCGTCGGCGCAAACTCGCCGAGCTTGTGACCGACCATGTTTTCGGTGATGTAGATCGGAAGAAACTTCTTGCCGTTGTGCACGGCCAGCGTATGACCGACGAAATCCGGAGAAATCATCGAGCGCCGCGACCAGGTCTTCAGCACTTTCTTCTCGTTCCTCGAGTTCATTTCCTGAATGCGCGACTCGAGCCGCGTTTCAATGTACGGACCTTTTTTAAGCGAACGAGCCACGGCTTACCCTCGCGTCTGCACGTTACGGCGGCGAACAATCAGTTCGCTGGATTTCTTGCGCGGATTGCGCGTCTTATAGCCCTTGGTCGGCTTTCCCCACGGCGTACAGGGGTGACGGCCGCCGGACGAGCGGCCTTCGCCGCCGCCCATCGGATGATCGATTGGATTCTTGGCCACCGCGCGGGTATGCGGTCTGCGACCCAGCCAGCGAGTGCGCCCGGCCTTGCCCGACGTGACCTTTTCGTGATCGAGATTGCCGACCTGACCGACCGTAGCCAAACAGGCCGCCGGGATCTTCCGCATTTCGCCTGACGGCATTTTCAACAGGGCGTACTTGCCGTCGATCGCGGTCAATTGCGCGCCGGCGCCGGCGGAGCGGGCGATCTGACCGCCTTTGCCGACTTTCATTTCGATATTGTGGACGAATGAACCCATCGGAATCTTCTCGAGCGGCAACGCATTCCCCAGCCGCACGTCATTGCCCGTTCGCGATGAGACCACGCGATCACCGGCCTTTAGTCCGACGGGGGCGATAATGTACCGCTTTTCCCCGTCAGCGTAGAATAGCAGCGCGATATTCGCCGTGCGGTTCGGATCGTATTCCAGCCGGGCGACCGTCGCGGGGATGTCCAGCTTGTCGCGGCGGAAGTCGATGGTCCGGTAGCTCCGCTTATGGCCGCCGCCGGTATTGATGTTGGTGGCGCGTCCGCGGTTGTTGCGACCTCCCGACTTGGGCAGCGCGCCCAGCAGGCGGCGTTCCGGACCCTCTTTCGAGATCTCGGTACGCACTAGCACGGTGCGGAAGCGCTGTACGGGTGTCAGAGGTTTGAATTTCTTTACAGGCATAGTCGGGGTCGTTCGGCTCTTGGATCGCGAACTTACTTACACATTCTGCGCGAGTTCAATGCGCTCGCCGGCCTTGAGGGTGATGATCGCCTTCTTCCAGTCGGCGCGCTTGCCGGTAAACCGTCCCAGCCGCTTGACTTTGCCGCGCACGACCATCGTATTCACTTCGGTGACCTTAACCCCGTACTTCAGTTCGACGGCCCGCCGAATCTCGACCTTATTGGCCATCGGATCGACTTCAAACGCGTACTGGTTGCGAGTGTCCTGCAGACCGGCGATCTTTTCGGTCAGCAATGGCTTGCGGAGGACGGAGCGTTTATGCAGCATGGCCGAGCACCTTCAACAGTTTGGGCAGCGCGCTCTTCTGTAAGACGATCGTCGAGCAGTTCATCAGGTCCAGCGTTGACGCTGCTTCAGCCTTTTGCGCATGGGCCCTGGTAACATTGCGCACGCTCTTGGCCAGATTCAAATCGTATTCCGGAGTCAGTACGAGCACGCGTTCGGCGTCGAGTCCCAGCGCTTTGAACAGACCGGTCACGGATTTGGTCCGCGGCGCGCTCATCGTGAAATCTTCCACAATTCGGATCTTGTCGGCCTTTGCCTTATGCACCAGCGCGCTCAGCCGGGCGATCTTCTTCACCTTGTCGCCGACCCCGACATGGTACTTATGGGGTACCGGCCCGAAAATCGTACCGCCGCCAGGCATCAAGGGCGAGCGGCTCGTGCCCTGCCGGGCCACCCCACGGCCTTTCTGCTTGAACGGCTTCCGGCCGCCGCCGCGCACGTACTTGCGGATCTTGGTCTTCGCGGTACCCTGGCGCTGCGCGGCTTGCTCGCTGCGCACGGCCAGCCAGATCGCGTGATCGTTAGGCTCAACCTGCAGCATCGCATCCGGCAGTTCAACACTGTCGGCGGACTTGGAGCCGTCTTGTTTATAAACGGGAAGTTTCATGATGCTACTTACGAACCAGCACTAAGCCCTTGTTCGGTCCGGGAATCGCGCCCTTGACCATGATCAGGTTCGCGTCCACATCGACGCGAACCACTTTAAGATTCTTGACGGTCACGTTGTCGGCTCCCATGCGCCCCGCCATGCGCAACCCTTTCCACACTCGACCGGGGAATGTGTGCGCGCCGATCGCGCCGCCGTGACGGAAGAATTCATGCGTACCGTGACTGTCCACGACCGAGGAGAAATGATGCCGGCGAATGACACCCGCGAAGCCGCGGCCCTTGGAAACGCCGGACACCTTGACCCGGTCGCCGAGCTTGAACACGTCGCACTTCAGGGAGTCACCGATCCGCTTGCCCTCGGCGGGCATGTCGCGGACTTCGCGCTCGACTTTCGGCGCCGTCAGGCCCAGCTTCTTGTAGTGGCCCTTGAGCGGCTTCACCACGAGCTTGTCACGCTTCTGACCGAAGCCGAGACAGACCGCTTCGTAGCCGTGATCGGCCCGCGTACGGATATTGGTGATCTGGTTCGGCCCCAACTCAATGACGGTGACGGGCACTGCCGTGCCCTTCTCGTCGAAGATTTGGGTCATGCCGACCTTTTTCCCGAGCATTCCGATCATGTCTTGATCTCGATATCGACGCCGGCCGGCAATTCAATACGAATCAGCGCATCGATGGTCCGGGGCGTGGAATTGTGGATGTCGATCAGCCGCTTGTGCACCCGCGTCTCGAACTGTTCACGCGACTTCTTATCGACGTGCGGCGAGCGGTTCACGGTGACGACGGAGCGCCGCGTTGGCAACGGAATCGGCCCGGAGATGAGCGCGCCCGTGGTCTTGGCGGTTTGGATGATTTTCTCGGTTGATTTGTCGATCAGGTTATGATCGTAACTCTTCAACCGGATACGAATGTAGCCCTTTTTCAGCGTGTCCATCCGGGGTATTCAGCCGGCTAACGTGGGGGAAATAGTCAAAAAGTCAGCCCGCATCGATTGCCATGCGGCGAATCCGGCGGGCTGTGTGTGGAATCTACTTCTTCTCGAGGATGGCTTCGGCCACCGACTTCGGTACGTCCGCATAATGATCGAACACCATCGAGAAAATGGCTCGACCCTGAGTGTTGGAGCGCAGCGCAGTCGCGTAGCCGAACATTTCGGCGAGCGGAACCATAGCGGTCACAACCTGGCCGTCCGAGCGCGGGTGCATCTCGTTGATGCGGCCGCGCCGCGAATTCAAATCGCCAACCACACTACCCATATAGGTATCGGGAGTCACGACTTCGACCTTCATGATCGGCTCGCGCAACACCGGATCGGCCTTGCGGACCGCTTCCTTCATCGCCATCGATGCCGCAATCTTAAAGGCCATTTCGTTCGAGTCAACTTCGTGATAGGAGCCATCGACCAGCGAGACCTTGATGTCCAGCAGCGGGTAACCCGCCAGCACACCGGTTTTCATCGCCTCGTCGAGACCCTTATTGATCGCCGGGATGTATTCCTTTGGAATCGCGCCACCGACGATTTTATTGTCAAATATCAAGCCGCTGCCGGTTGGGGCGGGTTCAATGTCGATCACCACGTGACCGTACTGACCGCGACCGCCCGACTGCTTGGCGAACTTGTGGTTTTCGTGCGCGGTCTTGCGAATCCCTTCGCGATACGCGACCTGCGGCCGACCCACGACCGCATCGCATTTGAATTCGCGCAACAGCCGGTCCACGATAATCTCCAGGTGCAGCTCGCCCATGCCGGCGATCACCGTCTGCCCGGTTTCGTCGTTGAATCCGACCCGGAAGGTCGGGTCTTCCTCGGCCAACTTGGCCAGCGATTCGGAAATCCGATCCTGATCGCCTTTCGTCTTGGGCTCGATCGCGATCTCAATCACCGGCATTGGGAATTCCATCCGTTCCAGCACGATCTGGTGCGACTCAAAGCACAACGTATCCCCCGTGCGAACGGTCGATAGTCCCACCGCGGCTCCGATATCGCCTGCGATCATTTCCGTAACGTCTTCGCGCTTATTGGCATGCATGTGCAACAGGCGCGACACCCGTTCCTTCTTGCCGGTCTTCATGTTGAGCACCTGACTGCCCGCGTCCAGCTTGCCCGAATACACGCGGATGAAGGTCAGCTTGCCAACATAGGGATCCGTCGCGATCTTGAAGGCCAGGGCCGCGAACGGTGCATTGACATCCGGCTGGCGCTCCTCCTCCTCGTCGGTCTTGGGATTGATTCCGACCACCGATCCCTTGTCCAACGGTGACGGCAGGTAGTCCACCACGCCATCCAGCAACATCTGCACGCCCTTATTCTTGAAGGACGCGCCGCACAGTACCGGGAAAATCTTCAGGTCGCAGGTCGCCTTGCGCAGCGCGGCGCGAATCTCTCCCGGCTCGATCGGCTCACCGTTCAGGAATTTCTCCATCAGGTGATCGTCGTAATCGGAGATCGACTCCAGCATCTTTTCGCGCCAGTGGTGGGCGGTATCGTACATGTCCTTCGGCACGTCGAACGTCTCGAAGTGCATGCCATGGGAATCATCGACCCAGACGATTTCTTTGAAGGTGATCAAGTCAATCACCCCTTGGAACAGGTCGGCGGCCCCCACCGGAATCGCGATCGGCACCGGGTTCGCGTGCAGCCGCGTCCGAATCATCTCGACGGCGCGGAAGAAATCCGCGCCCGAGCGGTCCATCTTGTTGACAAAACAGAGGCGCGGGACCTCGTAGCGGTTGGCCTGGCGCCACACCGTTTCCGACTGCGGCTCCACGCCGCCCACCGCGCAGAACAGCGCCACCGCGCCGTCCAGAACTCGCAACGAGCGCTCGACCTCGACCGTGAAATCCACGTGCCCCGGCGTGTCGATGATGTTCACCCGGTGATCCCGCCACTGGCAGGTCGTCGCCGCGGAGGTGATCGTGATCCCGCGCTCTTTTTCCTGCTCCATCCAGTCCATGGTCGCGGCGCCTTCATGCACTTCGCCGATGCGGTGCAGGCGTCCCGTATAGAACAGGATGCGTTCGGTCGTCGTCGTCTTGCCGGCGTCGATGTGGGCCATGATCCCGATATTGCGGATCATGGACAGCGGCGTCTTCTCGGACGACTCCTTACCGGACTTCTTAGGTTTCTGTGTTGCGCTGGGAACGGTCACGTGAGCTTCAAACGGGGGTTATCGTCGTCTCATCAATTATCGTCAAGCCGGGCTGAATTTTCACAACCCGGCCCGGGTCTTCATCGGTTCTCCCCCCGCTCTGATGGGGGCACCAAAGGGGGGATCGGGGATTCTGCTATAGGATCGCCTACCAGCGGAAATGCGCAAACGCCTTGTTCGCTTCCGCCATCTTGTGCGTATCGTCACGCTTCTTGATCGCGCCGCCTTCGCCCTTCGCCGCGGCCATGAATTCCATCGCCAGCTTCTGCGCCATGGTCTTGTCTCCGCGTTGACGAGCGTAGATCAAGATCCATCGAATGGCCAGGGCGCGCCGACGCATGGTCTTGACTTCCACCGGCACTTGATAGGTCGAACCGCCGACTCGGCGACTCTTGACCTCGACGACCGGTGATGCGTTCTTCATCGCCGAGTCAAACACTTCGAGCGGATTCTGCTTGGCCTTGGCTTCGATGATTTCGAAAGCGCCGTAAACGATACTCTCGGAAATCGAGCGTTTGCCGCGGCGTAACAGGCCGTTGATGAACGCGGTAACCTCGGTCGAATTGTACTTCGGATCCGGCAGGATTTCGCGCTTGACGATGCGTTTTCTTCTGGACATTTCGGATTAAGCGATCAGATCAAAATCGTCGTGGGACGGCGATTTACTTCTTCTTTGGGGCTCCACCCTTGGCGGCCGGAGCAGCCTTCTTCTTGGTCCCGTACTTGGAGCGGCCCTGCCTGCGGCCATCCACCCCTGCCGTATCGAGGATCCCGCGGATGATGTGGTAGCGAACTCCCGGGAGGTCCTTGACACGCCCTCCCCGGATCATCACAATCGAATGTTCCTGCAAGTTGTGGCCTTCGCCCGGAATGTAGGCCGTGACCACAATGCCATTGGTCAGCTTGACACGGGCAACCTTGCGCAGTGCCGAATTCGGCTTCTTGGGGGTCGTCGTATAGACTCGGGTACAAACCCCGCGGCGCTGCGGGCACCGCACGAGCGCGGGGGCCGCAGTCTTATACTTGGCTGGCTCCCGCCGTGAACGTATTAACTGCTGAACAGTTGGCAAACAGAACTCCCTTTTCGGCTTAGACTTTCAAAAATAACGAATGAGTACCGGATTGTCAAGGCCGTCTCACGAATCTCCCCGATTATTATCACCCATCACACGGCGCAGTCGAGTACCGTAAACCTATGTGTTTACGGTACTCACGTGCGAAATCAGGCGAAAGAGCGGGCTTCAGTCCTGCCTCTTTTCCGGAATCATCTCCTCACTGCCGAGCTCTTCAATTCCCCGTTCGACGGTGTCCGCCGAAATCCCTGGCGCGGAAATCCGGAAGTCCTTCGCAAGTTCTTCCTCTTCCTCCGTGGGACGGCGTGACCGCAGCTTGTGATACTGGGCCAGACCTGTCCCGGCGGGAATCAGGTGACCCATAATCACGTTTTCTTTCAATCCGGACAACAGGTCGGTCTTCTTGGAGATCGCGGCGTCCGTCAGTACACGGGTCGTCTCTTGGAAGCTCGCCGCCGAAATAAAGCTCTCGGTGGACAAGCTGGCCTGAGTGATTCCCAGCAGCACCGATGTCGAGGTAGCGGGTTTGGCCGGTCGCCCCTTGGCCTCCATGCCTCCCGCGGTGCGCAGCTTGCGGTTTTCGCGGTTGAAGTCCGTCTTCTCGACGAGATTCCCCATCCGCCACGGGGCATCGCCCAGCTCCTCCACCACAATCTTGTTCAACATCTTCTCGTTGGCTCGGATAAACTTGAGGCCATCGACATGGTCGCCTTCAAGATAATCCGTATCGCCCGGATCCTCGATGCGAACCTTTTGCAGCATCTGGCGAACGATCACCTCGATGTGTTTGTCGTTGATCCGCACGCCCTGCGAGCGATAGACCTCCTGGATTTCCTTGACCAGGTACTCCTGCACCTTCCAGGCACCCTGAATCGCCAGGATATCCTGCGGCACCACCGAACCTTCCGTGATCTTCTCACCGGCGGACACGCGGTCGTGGTCATGCACCAGAATATGCTTGCCGTAAGGCACCGCGTACTTGCGCTCGGTCTGACCATCCAGCGATGTGACCGTTACCATGCGCACGCCGCGCTTGAGGCCGCCGAACCGCACGATCCCGTCGATTTCGGCGACCGTCGCCGGATCCTTGGGCCGCCGCGCTTCGAAAAGTTCCGTCACTCGCGGCAGACCGCCGGTAATGTCGCGGATGCTCTGCGACTTGCGCGGCATCTTCGCCAACGGCTCACCGGTCTTGATCGGGTCACCGTCACTGACCAACAAATGCGAACTGATCGGCAGGATATGATTGGCCAGGCGTTCGCCATTCGGACCGACAATGACCACATGCGGATTGAGCTTGCGATCCTTGGACTCGATGATCACCTTGTGCTTCATTCCGGTCTGCTCGTCCACCATCTGGTGGAACGTCACATCCTCCCGGATGTCCACATAGTGTACCGTGCCGCCCGTCGATGCCAGAATGGAGTCCGAATACGGATCCCATTCGAACAGCAACTCGTTGTCAACGACCGTCTGCGCTTCCTTGACGAATACCTGCGCTCCATAGGGCAGTTTGTAACGGGCCACCTGGCGATTGTTCTCGTCAAGGATCTTCAACAGACCCGAACGGCGGATCGAGATCTTCGCTCCGTCTTCGCGTTCGATGAAGTCCACGTTTTCGAACGTTACCCGGCCGCCGCGCTTGGCCTCGCGCCGCGATTCAGACACATCGCGCGACGCGGCGCCGCCGATATGGAACGTGCGCAGGGTCAGCTGGGTACCGGGCTCGCCCACGGACTGCGCGGCCATGACGCCAACCGCCTCGCCCATGTCCACCATGTTTCCGGTGGCGAGGTTCGTGCCGTAACACATGGCGCAGACACCGCGCACGGATTCACAGGTCAACACCGAACGAATCTTCAGCCGCGTCACTCCGGCCTTGGCAATGATCGCCGCCTCGCGCTCCTTGACGACCGTGTTCGCGTCGAGGATCTTCTCCCCGGTGACCGGATCGAAGATCGGCTCGGACAGCACCCGGCCCATCACACGTTCGTGCAACTGCTCGGTAACTTCTTCGCCTTCCTGCGCTTCTTCAAGGAAGATCCCGCGCAAGGTACCGCAGTCCACGTCTCGGACAATCACGTCTTGCGCCACGTCCACCAGACGTCGCGTCAGGTAGCCCGCATCCGCCGTCTTGAGTGCCGTATCCGCAAGACCTTTGCGCGCGCCGTGCGTCGAGATGAAGTACTCGAGCACGCTCAGTCCTTCTTTGAAGTTCGCGGTAATCGGGCTTTCGATAATCTCGCCCTTTTGTCCCGTCAACGACTTCTGCGGCTTCGCCATCAGCCCGCGCATGCCCGCCAGCTGCCGAATCTGCTCTTTCGAACCGCGGGCGCCCGAGTCGGCCATCATGAAAATCGGGTTGAAGCCCGCTTCCGCGTCCCGCAGCTTCGAGAACATGACCTCGGCCACGTCCGTCGAGGTATGCGTCCAGATATCGATGATCTTGTTGTACCGCTCACCGTCGGTGATGATTCCGTCCTCATACTGATTCTGGACCTCCTCCACCTTCTTGTAGGCGGCCTCGATCAGCTTGTCCTTCGCCGACGGAATCTCGACGTCGGACAGTCCGACGGAAATCCCCGCCATCATCGCCTGCGTGAATCCCAGCTCCTTCAGCCGGTCCAGGAACACTGCCGTCGGTCCGATTCCGGTGTTCAGGATACACTGGTAGATGATTTCTTCGATACGCTTCTTCGCCAGCATCTCGTTGAAATACCGCGACGACTGCACCTGCGGCGGCAGAATGCGATTGAAGATCACGCGGCCCACCGTGGTCTCGACCAGCATGCCGCGGATGCGCACGCGAATTTGCGTATGCAGGCCGATCTTGCCGTCGTTGCGCGCCACGATCAACTCTTCCGGAGACGAGAACGTCTTCCATTCCAGCGGTTCGCCGACCTTGCGCTTGGTCAGATAATACAGACCGAGCACCATGTCCTGCGACGGCACGGTAATCGGGCGTCCATGCGCCGGATGCAGCACGTTGTGATTCGCCATCATCAGCAGCCGCGCTTCCACCTGCGCCTCGTACGAGAGCGGTACGTGCACGGCCATCTGGTCACCGTCGAAGTCGGCGTTGAACGCGGAGCATACCAACGGGTGCAGCCGGATCGCCTTGCCTTCGATGAGCAACGGCTGAAACGCCTGAATTCCCAGTCTGTGCAGCGTCGGCGCGCGATTCAACAGCACCGGATGGTCCTGAATGATCTCTTCGAGAATCGCCCACACTTCATCGGTCTTGCGTTCGACCAACCGCTTGGCCGACTTGACCGTCTTTGTGTGTTCGTACTCAATCAGCTTACGGATGATGAACGGCTTGAACAGCTCGACGGCCATATCTTTCGGCAGACCGCACTGATACAGTCGGAGTTCTGGCCCGACCACGATCACCGAGCGGCCGGAATAGTCCACGCGCTTGCCCAGCAGGTTCTGGCGGAACCGGCCCTGCTTTCCCTTCAGGTTGTCCGAGAGACTCTTCAGCGGACGATTGCCGTCGGACCGCACGGCCACGGACTTGCGGCCGTTATCGAACAGCGAATCCACCGCTTCCTGCAGCATCCGCTTCTCATTGCGCAGAATGACCTCGGGCGCGCGAATCTCAATCAGCCGCTTCAGGCGATTATTGCGAATAATCACCCGGCGATAGAGGTCGTTCAGATCCGACGTCGCAAATCGGCCGCCTTCCAGCGGCACCAGCGGCCGCAGGTCCGGCGGGACCACCGGGACCACCGACATGACCATCCATTCCGGACGATTGAAGTTGCTGGCATCCTGATCTTTGAACGCTTCGATCACGCGCAGCTTCTTGATCGCGTCGTGCTTGCGTTGCGCGCTCGTCTCGGTCTTGATCTGCGCCCGCAACTCGCCGGCGATCGTGTCGATTTCCTCCGTCGCCAGCAGGTCGCGCACCGCTTCGCCGCCCATCTTGGCCACAAAGCGCTCTTCCGCGGGCACGTCTTCCTGCGGCCCGAGTTCGGCGATCACGTCCAGGTATTCAGCCTCGCTCAGTAGATCCTTGCGCCTCAGCGCGCTCCGCCCCGGCTGAATCACCGCGAACGATTCGTAGTAGATGATCCGTTCCAGATCGCGTGTGCTGATGTTCAGCACGTAGCTGATCTTGGACGGCAGGCTGCGGAAATACCAGATGTGCACCACGGGCACCGCGAGACTGATATGTCCCATGCGCTTGCGGCGGACATCCTTTTTTGTCACTTCCACGCCGCAGCGATCGCACACAATGCCCTTGTAGCGGATGCCGCGGTATTTCCCGCAGTGGCACTCCCAATCCTTCACCGGTCCGAAAATCTTTTCGCAGAACAGGCCGTCTTTTTCCGGCTTGTAGCTGCGGTAGTTGATCGTTTCCGGCTTCGTCACCTCGCCGTGCGACCACGACAAAATCGTGTCCGGCGAGGCAAGACTGATGGAGATCTTTGAAAAGTTTCCCTGTTCGACTTCGTCTGTCGCGTAAAGCGGCAACATCTATGTCTCCCTCGAGATGAGTGTCGGTCGATGACGTACCCGCCGGGAAGAGCCCGGCCAGGCGGGGGAGGACGCGCAATGCGCGCCGACTACTCCATCAATTTCACGTCAAGTCCCAGTCCACGCAATTCGTTGATGAACACGTGAAACGATTCGGGGATTCCCGGCGTCGGCAGGTTTTCGCCTTTGACGATCGCTTCGTACGTGCGCGCGCGGCCGTTAACGTCGTCGGACTTCACGGTCAGGATCTCCTGCAAAATGCTGGCGGCGCCGTAGGCTTCCAGCGCCCAGACTTCCATTTCGCCGAACCGCTGTCCGCCGAACTGCGCCTTGCCGCCCAGCGGCTGTTGCGTGATCAAGCTGTACGGTCCAATCGACCGCGCATGGATCTTGTCGTCAACCAAGTGCGAAAGCTTCATCATGTAGATGCAGCCCACCGTCGTTTCCTGCTCGAACCGCACACCCGTGCGCCCGTCAAACAGGTAGCATTTGCCGTTCTTGGGCAGTTCCGCCCGCGCCAGCCAGTCTTCGATGTCGCCCATCTTCGCGCCGTCGAACACCGGCGTCGCGAAATACACTCCGAGCCGGTGCGCCGCCCACCCCAGCGTGGTTTCGAAGATCTGACCGATGTTCATTCGCGACGGCACCGACAGCGGATTCAGAATGATATCCACGGGCGTCCCGTCGGACATGAACGGCATGTCTTCCACGGGCACGATCTTGCCGACCACGCCCTTGTTGCCGTGCCGTCCGGCCATCTTGTCGCCGACCGAAATCTTGCGCTTCTGCGCGACGTACACGCGCACGAGCTGCACGATTCCCGGCGGCAGTTCGTCGCCGACCTGGATCCGGTACTTCTCGTTCTTGAGTTCAGTCTGCAGGATGAACAACCGGTCGCGATACTTGTCGAAGCACTGTTCGATCTGTTCGTTAACCGCTTCGTTCTCCGTCCAGGCGTAGTCCGCGCTAAGCGTCTCGAAATCCAGAGCTTTGATCGCTGCTTCCGTGAAGAAATTGTTCTCGTGGAACAGAATCACGGTTTCGGTGCGCTCGCGCACTTCTTTGGACTTGTGTCCGCGCAGCAGGCCGTACAACTCTTCGGCGGTCTGTCGTTTCAGCGCGTTCAAGCTCTGATTGAACTGCGAATCCAGCTCTTCGAGCGCCTTCTTGTCTTCGCGCCGCGTCTTCGCGTCCTTCTTCTTGCGACTGAACAGCTTCGTGTTGATGACAATGCCGTACATGCCGGTATGCGCCTTCAGGCTCGCATCTTTCACGTCCCCCGCCTTGTCGCCGAAGATCGCCTTCAGGAGTTTGTCTTCCGGCGTCAAATCGGTCTCGCCCTTCGGCGTCACCTTGCCGACCAGAATATCGCCCGGCCGCACCGTGGCACCGATCCGCACAATGCCCATCTCGTCGAGATCCTTCACGGCTTCTTCCGATACGTTCGGGATTTCGCGTGTCAGCTCTTCCTCGCCGCGCTTCGTCTCGCGCACCTGCAATTCAAGTTCTTCGATGTTGATCGACGTGAACACGTCGTCGTAAACGATGCGTTCGGATAGAATGATCGAATCTTCGAAGTTATATCCGTTCCACGGCATGAAGGCCACCAGCGCGTTTCTGCCCAGCGCCAGTTCGCCCTTTTCCGTCGCGCAGCCGTCGGCCAGCACCTGCCCCTTCTTGACCTGCTCGCCTTCGCTCACGGCCGGGCGCTGGTTAATGCAGGTGTCCTGATTCGTGCGCACGAATTTCTTGAGCTTGAAAGTGACGTTATCGGCCTGCGGATTCATCGTCGCCGGCACTTCGCCCATACTGTCCTCCGCGACTTTCGGTCGGCCGCGGAAGATAATGCGATTGGCATCGACGTACTCGATCACGCCGTCATCCGGCGCGAGGATCAAGGTCCGCGAATCCTCCGCCGCCTTCCGCTCCATGCCCGTGCCCACGTAGGGCGCCTGCGGAATCAACAGCGGTACCGCCTGACGTTGCATGTTCGAGCCCATCAGGGCGCGGTTCGCGTCGTCGTGTTCCAGGAACGGAATCAGCGCCGCGGCGATGGAGACGATCTGCGATGGCGCCACGTCCATATACTCGACGCCGGTCGGATTCAGGACCGGAAAGTCAGACCGCTGCCGGCACTTAATCCGGTCCGTCTGGAACTCGCCCCGCGGGTTGATCGGCGTATTCGCCTGCGCAATCGCCACGCGGTCTTCCTGGTCCGCCGAGAGGTAGTCGATCTGCTTCGTGACCTTGCCGTGCTTCACCAGTCGGAACGGCGTCTCGACAAAGCCCATGTCGTTGATCTTCGCGTAGGTGCACAGCGAGGAAATCAGGCCGATGTTCGGACCTTCCGGCGTCTCGATCGGACACAACCGGCCGTAGTGCGTATAATGCACGTCTCGGACTTCGAAACCCGCGCGTTCCCGCGTCAGACCGCCCGGTCCCAGCGCCGAGAGCCGGCGCTTGTGGGTCAGCTCGGTCAGCGGATTGACCTGATCCAGGAACTGCGACAACTGATTCGTACCGAAGAAGGTGTTGATCACGGACGAAATCGTGCGCACATTGATCAAATCCTGCGGCGTCAGCGAATCGCTGTCCCGCAGATTCATGCGCTCCTTGATCGTCCGCGCCATGCGCGACAGCGCCACGCTGAACTGGTTCGCAAGCTGCTCGCCGACGGTTCGCACGCGGCGGTTGCCCAAGTGGTCAATGTCGTCCGGCTGCTGGCGGCCGATCCGCAGCTTGAGCACATGCTTGAGGATCGCGATCATATCCTCTTCGGTCAGCACGGTCGTTTCCGGGGGAACTTCGAGCTGCAGCTTCGTATTGATCCGATAGCGGCCCACGGCCCCGAGATCATAGCGCTTCTCGTCGAAGAACAACCGGTGCAGAAACTTCTTTGCGGTATCGATGTCCGGTGGTTCGCCGCTGCGCAATTCGCGATAAATCACTTCCAGCGCGCGATCGGGCGAGGTGGACTTGTCCTTGTTCAGCGTGTTCATCAGAATATCAAACACGACGTCCCGTTTCCGCGACTTGAGCAATTCGACGGCCTTCACCTTCGCCGCGGTGAGCGCTTTCAGCGCCTCTTCGCTGAACTCCTTATTCGCCTCGACAATCACTTCGCCCGTGGCTTCGTTCAGCACGTCCGCGGCGAAATGCCGGCCGTATTCCTTGCTCAGGTCCTTACGCGACAGGTGAACTTCCTCGACATAGTCGAACAACTTCAAGATGTCGCGATTGGTCTCGTGACCCAGCGCGCGCAGCAGCGTCGTGGCCGGAAACTTCTTCCGCCGGTCGATGTACACGTACAGCACATCATTGATATCCGTCGTGAACTCGATCCACGAACCGCGGAACGGGATGATCCGCGCCGTAAAGATCTTTTTTCCGTTCGGGTGAATATCGTCGGAAAACGACACGCCGGGGCTGCGATGCAGCTGCGAGACGATCACGCGCTCCGCGCCGTTGATAATGAACGTGCCCGAGGTCGTCATCAGCGGCAGGTTGCCCAGATAGACGTCGCTCTCGATCGTATTGTCGAAGCTGCCGACCTCGGCCCCTTCTTCGCGCGACGATAGCCGCAGCTTCGCCTTCAGCGACGCCTGGAAGGTGACGCCGCGTTCGCGGCATTCGTCTTCCTCGTACTTCGGCGGTTCGATATAGTAATCGACGAACTCGAGAATATGCGTTTCCCGGTTGTCGATGATCGGGAAGATGTTCTGAAACACCGCCTGCAAGCCGGAAGTTTTCCGTTTGCCCAGCGGGACGTCCTGCAAAAAATCCTGGAAGCTGCGGAGCTGCACATCCAGCATGTCGGGCAGCTCGAGCACCTCGGGGATCTTCGAAAAGTTAATTCGCTGGATCGTCTTCTTATTATCGCGCACCGGTCATTCTCCCGTGTTGATCGGAAGGAACAGCAGACTGAAACTGGCTCGTGAGAGGGATTTGCGGAGGGACGTCAGGCGGAAATCGCGGTCCCGGAAAACGCAAGATTGCCAAGCCGATTCCGCGGGGCTCGCGGTCCGGCTCGGCAACCCAGTAGATTCACGCCATGAGGAGTCGGAACTTGGTCACCGATCTGGTTACTTGATCTCGACCGTGGCTCCCTGCTCTTCCAGCTTGGCCTTGACTTTTTCGGCCTCGTCCTTGGACACGCCTTCCTTCACCGCTTTCGGCGCGCCGTCCACGAGGTCCTTGGCTTCCTTGAGTCCGAGACTCGTCAGCTCGCGGACGACCTTGATCACCTGAATCTTCTTCTCGCCGGCGGCGGCCAGGATGACGTCGAACTCGGTCTTCTCTTCCACCGGCGCGGCGGCGGCACCCGCGCCACCCATCGCCGGCATCATGCCCATCATCATCGGCGCGGCGGCGGTCACTCCAAACTTCTCCTCGAGAGCTTTCTTCAGCTCAACGAGTTCCATCACGGTCATCTTTTCGATGGCCTCAAGAATCTGATTCACGAGACTGTCTCCGATTATAGTGTTCGTTGAAAATTGTCAGTCGGAATTCGCCTACGCCGCGGACTTCTGCTCGGCGATCTGGTCGATCACCGATACGAAATCGCGCAGTATGGCGGTCAGCACGTTGTGGAAGGCCTGCACCGGTCCGAAGATCGCGCCGATTGTCATCGCAATCGCCTGGTCGCGGCTCGGCAGATCCTTGATCGCGGCGATGTCCTTCGCGCTGATCGGTTTCCCTTCGAAAATGCCGCCCTTCAGGACCAGCTTCTCGTTCTTCTGCGAGAAATCATACAGCACCTTGGCGGGCACAGCCGGATCGGCATATCCGAAACAGATGGCCGTCGGTCCGATGAGATGCGGAATTGCGGAGTCGAACCCCTTCTCCTTCAGCACGCGCCGGGAGAACGTGTTCTTCACGACCAGATACTCAATCTTGTTCTGGTAGCATTGACGACGCAGCTCGGTAATCTCCTCGACCGTGAGCCCTTTGTACTCCGTGAAATAGAGTCCGCGGGCACGATCGACCTTATCCGCGAGCCGGGCCGCGGTATCGACCTTTTTTTGCTTGGGCGGTCTCTTGACGGTGGTTTCCATGCGGTCTTACGGTTGATGGTATATGAAAAAGCGGCCCAAGCCGGAGAGGCGCCGGCGGCCGCGGCTATACTTATTTCGTCGAGGCTTCCACCACGGTGCGCTGCAGCCTGATGCCGGGCCCCATCGTCGAACTCAGGAAGACGCTTTTGACGTATTGTCCCTTGGCCGACGACGGTCTGAGGCGCATCACATTGCGGAAGAACTCCACCAGATTGTCCTGAATCTGCTGCGCGCTGAACTTGATCTTCCCGACGCCGAGATGCAGAATGCCGAACTTGTCCACGCGGAATTCGACCTTGCCGGCCTTGATTTCGCGAATCGCTTGTCCGAGATTCGGAGTCACCGTGCCAGCCTTCGGATTGGGCATCAGGCCGCGCGGGCCGAGAATCTTCCCCAGCTTGCCGATCTCGACCATGGCCTCCGGGGTGGCCACGATCACGTCGGTATCCGTCCACCCGCCGCGAATCTTCTCGATCACGTCCTCAAAGCCGACCACGTCCGCGCCGGCTTCCCGCGCTTCGGCGTCCTTGGTCTTGGTGATCGCGCAGACTCGCACGCTCTTGCCCGTGCCATGCGGCAGCGCCACCGTACCGCGCACAACCTGATCGGCCTTTTTCGGATCGACATTCAAGCGAATCGAAATCTCAACGGTCTCGTCGAATTTCGCGGGCGCCGTCGTTTTCAAGAGCGCCACTCCCTCGTCGAGCGTGTACTCTTTGCGCCGGTCAACAAGCTTTTTGTTGTTGCCGACGCGCTTGGAATCTGGCATTTGGTTTCCTTTTCCGGTCCAACGAGTGATCTCCACTCTCCCGGTCTGTTATCTACTCTCCCGCCCCATCCCTTGGGGGGACAAAGGGCGGCTTCACCCGCTGCGGCAGGTGTCTCCATCTTCTCGCCGCGGCAGGTGTCTTCATCGTCTCGCCGCGGCAGGTGTCTTCACCTGCCCGGAATCCTACTTCTGTACGTTGATCCCCATGCTGCGCGCGGTCCCCTCGACCATGCGCACGGCCATGTCAACGTCATTGGCGTTCAGGTCCTTCATCTTCAGTTCGGCGATTTGACGGACTTGCGCGAAGGAGACCGTTCCGACCTTCGTGCGATTCGGCACGCCCGAGCCTTTTTCCAACCCGGCGGCCTTCTTGAGCAAAATGGCGGCCGGCGGAGTCTTCGTGATAAAGCTGAAGCTCTTGTCCGAATAGACAGTGATGACGACCGGAATGATCATCCCGCGATCTTTCTCGGTGCGTGCATTGAACTGCTTGCAGAACTCCATGATGTTGACCTGCTTCTGGCCCAGTGCGGGACCGACCGGCGGTGCCGGGGTGGCCGCACCCGCATTCAGCTGCAGTCGAATGAAACCGGTAATCTTCTTTGCCATATTTCTGAGCTTCGCTTATCTCTCCGCCTTCGCGGGGGACCAGGGACATAAAATCAAACTACAAGCAACCCGCCACACATCCGATTCCGACGCCGTCATCGCCAGGACGGTCAGCCGCGCCGCCTTAGCTCGTCGCCAGCTCGGTCGAGACCTGCAAGAAGTCAAGTTCAATCGGTGTCGAGCGACCGAAGATCGACACCATCACCTTGACCTTGCGCTTTTCCAGATTGATATCGCGCACCACACCGGTGAAATCTTTGAACGGTCCGTCGATCACTTTGATGGCATCGCCGACCCGGAATGGGACTTCGACAACCTGCCCGCCTTCGGCGCGATCGACATGGCCGAGGATGCGGTCAATTTCATAGCGGCGCAGCGGCTGCGGTTTGTTCTTCGGTCCCACGAAATTGATCACCTGCGGTGTGTTCAACAGCAAGTGTTCCGTGTTCTTGTTCAGCAGCATCTCGATGTACATGTAGCCGGGGTAGATGACGCGCGTCTTGACCTTTTTCTTGCCATCGCGCATCTCCACCACCTCTTCCTTCGGGATCAACACGGTGGTCAACTGCTCTTCGAGGTGCAACCGCTTGACCTCCTCGTCAAGGAACGCTTTGATCTTTTCTTCCTGGCCGGTGAACACATGAATCACGTACCAGTGCAGAGTGAGGGCGGGATCGGCGGCGGTGGAAACCATGAAGGAATTTTAATCTTTGTAGGCGAAATACAATTCGGAGGACCCTTTGCCGCCCAGCGAGCCGCTCAGGAAACTGATGGTCCCGCGTGCGAGAGCCCGGATGAATCCGACCGGCGTGCGCGAATCGCTCAATAGGCTGTGGTACATCGCATCAAACGCCACCGCGCCCATATGCTCGGCGCGGAATCCGCACCCGTCCAGCGTCGTGAGCATGACGTCCGGCTCAAAGTGGTAGAGGTGCCGCGGCGTGTCCCACGCTACCCACTGGTCTCCATACCAGCCCGCGTCCAGCGATCGCGGATTCGGCACGGCGATCGCGAGCCTGCCGCGCTCCGTCAACAATTCCCGCACCCGTCCGAGCGTCGCCTTCAGGTCGGCGACATGCTCCAGCACGTGCCAGAATACGATCAGGTCAAACGGCCCGCGGTCCGCGGGCACGGCGCGAATGTCGCCGTTCCAGACCGTCAGCCCCTGCTTGCGCGCGAACTCGGCGGCCCCCGCATCCGGCTCGACGCCACAGGCTGTATCCCCCCGGCGCCGGAAAATCGCAAGCAGCTCGCCGGTTGCGCAGCCCACGTCAAGCACGCGCAGTGTTCCGGGCAATCCATCGCGAACTCGCCAGACCTTCTTGCGCACGGTAAAGTACCGGACCGATTTGTAGATCAACTTCCCCGGCGAGAAGCCGCGGCGGTCGCTGACAAACGGATCGTAACCCTGCACCGCATAGAACTGGCCGAGCTCGGCGTCTGTCGGTCGCGGGTTGAGATAGAGCAGGCGGCAGTCAGCGCAGCGCACAATTTGATACCGCGCTCCCGGAACCGTGCGGAACCGATCCCCCACCGTACGTTCCCGTTCAAAGACCGGGCTGTCGCAAGCCGGACATCCGATCGTAACGAGCTTCAAAGCCGCGCTCAATTCACTCTGCCCGGTTGCCCCTGCTGGCCAACCTTACAGCAGCTGTTCCAGTCCGTAGGACAGGATCCGGTCCACAAAGAACACAACCACGCCCAGCACCAGCGACAGCACGAGCACGAGTCGCGCGGACTCCATCATCTCGGCCCGCGACGGCCACGAGACTTTGGTCATCTCCTGGCGCACATCTTTGATGTAGGTAAGCAGCTTCTGAAACATGGCGATTAATGTGAGTTTCGCTCCGCCTCGCTCGAATCGTCACTCCTGGCGAAGCTTTAATCATTCCGCCCCCTTGGGCCTGAAGACTGGCGCCTTGGGTCCAGCGCCGACGCTGGCACGGCAGGAGGGATTCGAACCCCCAACAACTGGTTTTGGAGACCAGGACTCTACCGTTGAGCTACTGCCGTAGAGGCCGGACTCCGCCGAATTCGCGGCGAAAACGGCCTTATCTAAATCGCACCACAGGGCTCAGACTTTCGCCTGAACCCTGCTCAGGAAACCCTTTGCTCCGACTCACACCGCCCGCGGCCCTGCCGCGTGGGGCGCATCAGCTGGGGCGGATCGTGTCGCGAGCCCGTTACCTACTCGATGATCTTCGTGACCGCGCCGGCACCGACGGTTCGGCCGCCTTCACGAATCGCGAAGCGCAGGCCTTCGTCCATCGCGATGTCGGTGATCAGCTCGACCAGCATCACCGTGTTATCGCCCGGCATGATCATTTCCTTGCCCTCGGGCAGGTGAATCGAGCCGGTCACGTCGGTCGTGCGGAAGAAGAACTGCGGGCGGTAATTGTTGAAGAACGGCGTATGCCGGCCGCCCTCTTCCTTCGACAGCACGTACACCTGCGCTTCGAATTTCTTGTGCGGCTTCAGCGTGCCCGGCTTCACGACCACCATCCCGCGCGCCAGCGCGTCTTTTTCCACGCCGCGCAGCAGCAGGCCGACGTTGTCGCCCGCTTCGCCCTGATCGAGCAGCTTGCGGAACATCTCGACGCCGGTCACCACGCTCTTGATATGCGCGCCCATGCCGATAATCTCGACTTCTTCCTGAACCTTGATGACGCCGCGTTCGATCCGGCCTGTCCCCACGGTTCCGCGACCCGAAATCGAGAACACGTCTTCGACCGGCATCAGGAACGGCTTGTCCTTCTCACGCTTCGGCTCGGGAATGAAGTTGTCCACCGCCGCCATCAGCTCGTAGATGCACTTGGTCTTGACGGGGTCTTCCATGTTGGACAGCGCGTCCAGCGCGGATCCCTTGATCACCGGCACGTCGTCGCCCGGATAATTATACTTGGTCAGTAGATCGCGGACCTCGATTTCCACGAGTTCGAGCAAATCCGGATCATCGACCTGATCGCACTTGTTGAGGAAGACCACCAGCGACGGCACGTTCACCTGCCGGGCCAGCAACACGTGTTCGCGGGTCTGCGGCATCGGGCCGTCGGCGGCGGACACGACCAGAATGGCGCCGTCCATCTGCGCGGCGCCGGTCACCATGTTCTTGATGTAGTCCGCGTGGCCCGGGCAATCGACGTGCGCATAGTGCCGCTTCTCGGTCTCGTACTCGGCGTGGTGCGCGTTGATCGTGACGCCGCGCTCGCGCTCTTCGGGGGCGTTGTCGATATCTTCGTACTTCTGCGCCTTCGCCAGTCCCGTCTTCGCCAGCACCTGCGTGATTGCCGCCGTCAGGGTCGTCTTGCCGTGGTCAACGTGACCGATGGTGCCAATGTTCACGTGCGGTTTGGTACGCTCGAATTTGGCCTTCGCCATTGTCGGAAATCCTCCTCAGACAGTTCTTATTTGTAACGTGATTTTAAGACCAAATCCAGCATCGGCGTCGCGACTTGCGCGCGATTTCTTCTTCCCGGCCGCTCTCTCAATTGAAGTCGCTAATCCGGAATCGCACTCGGGATTTCGATTTTCAATTTCTGATTTTCAATTTCCGGCCGTGGAGCTCGTGAGCGGGATTGAACCGCTGACCTCGTCCTTACCAAGGACGCGCTCTACCATCTGAGCTACACGAGCGGGACGTCGAAATTGAAAATTGAAAATCCAAAATTGAAGTTCCGACTCCGGCCATTCACTTTCGCGGCGTCTCCGTGGTAACCGCTACTCGGCCAATCGGGCATTTCAATTTTCAATTGTCGATTTTCAATTTCTCTTCGAGCGGGCGACGAGGTTCGAACTCGCGACCCTCAGCTTGGAAGGCTGATGCTCTACCAACTGAGCTACACCCGCACAGCGAAAATGTAGAAATGCGAAAAGCCGGAACAGCAGGTCGGTCGGCGGGAAGATCGTAGCGGTGAAAGCCACGGACGAAGCCCCGCGCCGCGGGAATCCGTCCTTCATCCCTCATCCTTCATCCCTCTCTCTCGGTGGTGGCTGATGGATTCGAACCACCGTAGGCGTCTGCCAGCAGATTTACAGTCTGCCCCCTTTAGCCACTCGGGCAAGCCACCGAATTTCTGCCGCCCACGCGTCCGTCCCCCGGGCGCCCGGAATCGGAGAGGCATTTCTGCCGTCGCTTGGCCCGACGGTCCCGCACGTCTCGTGCAAGTCGCGGTAGAGCTGGCGACAGGACTTGAACCCGCAACCGGTTGATTACAAATCAACTGCTCTACCAGTTGAGCTACGCCAGCCGGAGAAACAGCCCTCCAAAAAAGGCAGACTGCAAGGTACGAACTTTATTGAGACCTGTCAAGGGTTTAAGTGCCCTTTCAAACCCAGCCATTCACACTTTTGTAGTATAACAATAAAATTCTGTGAATTGATGCCTCTCCCATGGCCTCCCCTCCCCTCGCTAATCCGAGCGTCAGCACTCCCTGCGGCGGCACGTCTCTTGAGACTTGACGTGCCCCGCTCTTCTTCGCCCCGCCGGTATCGGCGAGTCGGCCCTCCCCCCACATCCTGTGGGGGGCCGGGGGGGTGCGCGTCTTCGCGCATCGGGAGCTCCCTGCCGGAATCGGTGAGTCGGCTCTCCCCCCACATCCCGTGGGGGGCCGGGGGGTGCGCGTCTTCGCGCATCGGGAACTCCTCGCCGAGCAGGGACTGTGTCCCTGCCGGAATCTCGCTCCGGTCGTCAACCAGACCAGATTCCGCCACACGGCAGCTGCGTCAATTCCTGCACATCATGGGCCGTATCTCCCGTAGGGGCGGGTCCACGACCCGACCTCTGAACCGCACCGCATGTCGGGAAGCGAGCCGTCAGCAAGTCCTCCCGAGCGGGGCACATGCCGACACATAACGCCGCGTGGAAAAAAGCCCCTCTCAGCG